>BNVA01000068.1 GCA_025997755.1 Spirochaetia bacterium
CGACGTTAAGGCAATCATCATGCTGTTCCAAAATGATCTCCAGAGATCGCGCGAATGTAAAAAAAGCTGTTCGTACCAGATAAATGAAAATCCCGTCCAATGCATGCCTTTTGATGAATTAAAAGAATAGATCACCAGCACAAACAGCGGCATAAATAAGAATACAATGGCGGCTGTAAACATGGTCTGCGAAAACGAAAAAGGTTTGCGTAAGTATGCCCGGCGTGCATGACGGTTTGCCTCGCCCCTTGGTTTGCCTGTGCGTATACTTGTTATTGTCGCACCTACTACACCTCTAAAACTCAATTAGCAGTTCCTTTTAATTTTTCATGACGTTTTGCCTCTTTCTTCTGCATACCCAGCATCACCATAACACCTGCCGTCGTTACAACGGTAAGCACCATAGAAATTGCCGATGCCAGCGGCCAGTTTCTTGATTTTGTAAGTTGATCTGCAATTACATTGCCAAGCATATATGAATCCATACCGCCTACAAGCAGAGGGACGGCATAAGCGCCAAAGATGGGAATAAACGTAAACAGCACCGCTGTGTAAACTCCGCTGCGTATATTCGGGAACATTACTTTTAATATTGCCTTAGGTTTGGAGGCTCCAAGATCACGCGCGGCTTCCAGCAGCGAAAAATCAAATTTATCTATGGACGAAAAAAGAGGCAGTATCGCGTACGGCAGGTACATATAGACCAGTACCAAGATCACCGCCTTTGGGTTGTATAAAAAAGAAATGTATTCATTTGTCAATCCTATGCGCATCAAAAATACATTCAAAAACCCTTGATTACCCATAATATTCATCCACGCAAAAACACGTATAAGGAAATTCGTCCAGAATGGGATTATGATCAACAATAACAAAAATGTTTGGTTCCTGCTCCTAGCCATAAAATAACCGCAAGGCATCGCAATGATGATCGTAATTACCGTAGCTATAGATGCTGTAACAATTGTTCTAACCGTGATTAGCGCTATATTCGGATTCTTTATTGCCGTGTAAGCGTCAAGACTAAAGTTAGGCGTTATGCCGCCGTAAAGCCCTTTTTTTAAAAAGCTGTAGATTATAATGATGATAAGCGGCGCCAGAAAAAAACACGTAAGCCAAATGGCAAAAGTTCCTGAATAAAAGAGTCCGAAATTTTTACGCAGGACGTACGGCCCACTCATGTCCTAGCCTCATTTTTTATACCGACAATATACCCGTCGTTTGCGCTCCACGAAAGATACACTTCATCTTTCCAAATTATGTCGGGACCTTCGTCCGAGTATACCGCGTGTTGTTTCATAACACGTATCACTTGGGAAGATGTACCTCCCCCTGAATTTTTCAATTTCACATAGTACTTCGTTTGAAAGCCCGAATATATAGGCTCGTCAACTATTCCGTTAAAAAGATTTATGTCGGCGCGGTTGGTAACGGGTTTTTCCGTTCGTATAAGAATTTTTTCGGGGCGTACCGTAAAACTAACCGTCTGCCCTACGCTTATAGAATCTACGGTAGTTACTTTTATTATACCAAGGTCAGGAATATCAAGTTCTGCCATATACTCAGTTTCCGGTTTATCAAGTTTTTCCACCTTTATTACTTTGCCGTCAAATAAGTTTGTTTCACCTATAAAGCGGGCAACAAAATCCGTGGCGGGACTTTCATAAATATCGTGCGGGGTGCCGACTTGCAGTACATCACCCTGATTCAAGACGGCAATGCGGTCGGATACGGATAGAGCCTCCTGCTGATCGTGGGTAACGTATATAAAAGTTATGCCGATTTTGTCGTGTATCTGATCAAGCTCGATCAACATGTGCTGCCGCAGTTTGGCATCGAGCGCGGATAACGGTTCGTCAAGCAGCAGCACTCGCGGCTCGTTTATAAGCGCCCGTGCAATGGCGACACGCTGTTTCTGTCCGCCGGACAACTGGCTCGGCTTTTTGTCTGCATGGGCTTCAAGCTGCACAAGTTTTAAATATTCATCCACTTTGGTTCCAATTTCAGCCTTGGAAGTCCGCCTTAACCGCAGAGAAAAAGCCACATTCTCAAACACCGAAAGATGAGGGAAAAGCGCATAATTCTGGAAAACCGTATTGACTTGGCGGTGGTTTGGAGGCAGTGGAAGCACATTTGCTCCATCAATGGCGACTATACCCATATCAGGATTTTCAAATCCTGCAATTATACGCAACAGGGTAGTCTTGCCGCACCCTGAAGGACCTAGAAGGGAAAAAAACTCCCCTTTTTTAATGTCAAGATTGACATTGTTAAGGACATTAAAAGTCCCGAAGGACTTATTTATCCCTTCGATGGTAACATCGCTTCCTTTCAATCCTTTTCGTTTACCCCCTTGAAAAAATAAGGATACGTTACAATGCGGATTTTCGCAAAACTTGTCAAGATCACGGATTGAGTAATGTAGAAATTATTGAAAATATTTGTTATAGTATTTGGAGCAATGAAGAATTTATGTCTGCCGATAAATTCCACCCCAAAAGCGAAGGTTATAATAAAATGGCGGATATATACTTTAATGCGATAAAATCTTCAGTTTTACAAAAATAGGAGCATACTATGGGGAAAACTCTTGCGGAAAAAATATTTGACGCGCACGTTATAGACAAACCGGCGGACGATACATGGGTTTTAAAATTGGACGCCGTTTTTTGCCACGAAATTACCACGCCGATTGCGGTAAACGATCTTGTCGCTAGGGGGCTTGACCGCGTGTTCGATCCGTCAAAGATAAAAGCCGTAATCGATCATGTTACACCGGCAAAGGACAGCAAGACAGCCGAGCAAGGCAAGGTTCTGCGGGACTGGGCAAGGCGTCATAAAATAAACGATTTTTTTGATGTCGGCCGGAACGGCGTTTGCCATGCGATCTTTCCCGAATACGGCTTTGCCCGTCCGGGATACACAATCATCATGGGTGATAGCCACACTTGCACTCACGGCGCGTTCGGCGCATTCGCCGCGGGCGTAGGTACAACAGACCTTGAAGTGGGTATATTAAAAGGCGTGTGCGCTTTTAAAAAACCGGAAAGTATTAAAATCAATTTATCGGGCGAGCTTAAAAAAGGCGTTTACCCAAAAGATGTAATTTTGGCGGTTATAGCCCGGCTCACAGTAAACGGCGCGACGGATCAGGTAATCGAATTTCACGGCTCCGTTATCGATAATATGAGCATGGAAGGGCGCATGACCATCTGCAATATGGCGGTGGAAGCCGGAGCCACGAGCGGTATCTGTATGCCGGACAAGGTAACGGCAGAGTATTTAAGAGGGGGAGAGAATCTCAAAACAGTCCGGCGGACTGTTTTGCATGGATCGAGTCGGAATTCACAGGAAACAATATCGCCACCGTCCCCCCCCCCCTCTTTCGCTGATTTGGAAAATGATTTTGTAAAATGGGTAAGCGATCCCGACGCGGTTTACACAAAAATTGTAAACATTGACTGTTCAAGCCTTGAACCTCTTGCCACAGTAAACTATAAACCGGACCAGGTAAAAACAATAAAAGAACTATCCGGCACAAAGATAGATCAAGTTTACATAGGTTCCTGTACAAACGGACGCATAGAAGATCTGCGCGAAGCGGCAAAGATCATCAAGGGTAAAAAAATTGCGCATAACATTAGGGCTATAGTTTCCCCTGCAACGCCTAATGTTTATACGCAGGCGTTAAACGAAGGGCTTATCGAAACATTCATGAGTGCAGGATTTTGCGTAACAAACCCCACCTGCGGAGCGTGTCTGGGTATGTCAAACGGCGTACTTGCCGAAGGGGAAGTTTGTGCATCGACTACAAACCGTAATTTTTACGGACGCATGGGAAAGGGCGGCATGGTTCATCTTATGAGTCCCGCTTCCGCCGCATTAGCCGCCATAACAGGGTGTATTACACCTAACGCCTAATTGCATAACAAGGAGAATAAAAATATGAAAACATTCGGTGGAAAAGTTTTATTTTTAGATCGCGCCGATATAAATACCGATGAAATTATTCCGGCAAAGTACTTAAACGAAAATTCACGCGAAGCGTTAAAACCATTTTTGCTTGAAGATTTAAAACTGCCGGCTTTTGATCCCAAAAAGGATATACAAGGAAAAAATGCCGTTTTAACGCGGTCAAATTTCGGATGCGGCAGTTCAAGGGAACACGCGCCGTGGGCTTTGGAAATGAACGGAATCAACATAGTGATTGCTTCGGGTTTTGCCCGCATATTCAGGCAAAATATGTACAACTGCGGTATGATAGCCGCCGTTTTACCGGAAGAAACCATAGACGGATTATTCAAAATATTTGCCGGTAAAGACACTACTGTGAATGTAGATACGGAAAAATTAACTCTTGTCTTTACTTCCGGCGGTGTTGAAAAAAGCGTTCCGTTTAAACTTCAAGGTTTTGAAAAGGATTTGGTAAATTCCGGCGGCTGGGTGGAATACGCCGAAGCGCACTACAAGTGATAACCGCAAAAAATTTTACCAAAAAGGCGAAGAAGGCGCACAAAGGAATGAGGCATACGACACCTATTTTATCTTTCCTTCGTGTCCCTGCGCGTCCCTTTGTGGTTAAATTCTTCGGTTTTTCTATGGTTATTTTTTTTGTACTTTTCGTGATACTCCCGCTAGGCTCGGATGAGGTAGTCCCCATACCAAATGATGTCGCTAAAATCACGGCGTTTTCCAATCCAAAAAGAATTTGGGGGAACGGCGTTGAAAGCACCATAGAGGAAGCCTTTAGGCAATGTTTTAAAACATCAATTATAGGCGGGCGGGTTATGAATTTGCGTATGCCCTTTGCCGAGAATCACGAACGCGACAAACTTGTAGAAGGCGGCTGGGAATTCTTAGGTAAGGGCAAGTCCGATCCGCAGGCGCTTTGGCCTGTAATTCTTTCTACTTTCCGAACAGAAGATTTTGCCCGTTATGTGCAAGTTTTAGGCAGCGGAAGGGAACAGGTGATCATTTTTGACATACCGTCGCAAATATGGTCTGTTTCCGGGGATATTTTTGATATTGCCCGTATGAAAGCCGGATCGTATCACGGATTGCCGCATAAACCATTCGTTCTGGTATCCGGAAATGGTATCACGGAAAGCGATGTCTACAATTATCTCTACTGCGTTGCTTGGACAGGCATGGACTGTTCAGGATTTGTCTGGCATACGCTTTCTTATATTGCATCAAAAGCAGGTGATAATTTAGGACTGCGTTTTCAAAAAGTTTTGGGAACACCGCTGGGCGGCGATCCATCGTTTTATGCAGGTACAAAATTCTATAATTCAAAGACAAAAGAGATATTGGATTTAGACGACAAAATACGAAATCTAAAACCTGCCGATATACTTTTGTTCCGCGCCCCCGACGGGACAATGGCTCATTCCGCAATAATTCAGTCGGTAGACTTTGCACTTGGTGTAGTTAGATACCTGCAGGATACCGACGAAGCTCCGCAGGAAGAACGCGGTGTTCACGAATCATTTATTTATTTTAATCCGCGCAGGACAAATGTCAGTTTAAAAGACGAATCCTTAAAATGGACACAAAAACGCTTCTCACCCTTTCCGGGCGAAAATGAATCGGCGTTCTCCGACGACGGAAAGCGTTACCGCGCCTACGGGGGCGGACGGGCGGTCAGGCTTCGTGTAATGCAGGAATACACAAAAACGCTGCGTTAAAATTGCTGCCGCCAGACCTTGTAACTTGGCGTAATATGCGATAATATGGTTTTTAGCAGCACTCAATGAGCTAATGAATTATGAAACCCTTTGGGAAAAAAATATTAATTTTTACGCTATTCTTTTTTCTAAATTCCGCGTTATTTGCGAAAGGTGCGGCGGAAGCGCCTAAAGCGTCTCTTAATGAGGTTTGGACACTGTGTATAACAAGTTTTGATGTTTCCAGCTTACCGCCGACTAGGACAGTTATAGGCGATTTGATTACAAAAAACATGGTTGTAAATCTTAGAGCGGCAGAAAATAAGCTGCGTACGATAGATGAATCGGTCTACTACAACAGTATAGCGCAGTTAAAGGCGGAAACCAGCGCGGCAAAAAGCCTTGCCGCCAAACAAGCGGAGCGGGACAAACTTTTGTTTCAAGGGGAATCGGACAGGCAATACAAGAGGAATCTTGCAAGAATAGACGGGGAGTTAAAAACACTTCGTGCGGCATTAGGCGAAGCCGAAACCTTTCCTCCGAAAGTGGCGGTAATGCCGGAATTAAAGATAAGCGATGCCAATTCTTCAGGTACCTATCCTAGCCCGCCCGAGGTTGGAAAGGAATACTATTTTTGTACTCAACAAAATGCAGACGGTTTTCTTACAGGAAAGGTGAGTGATTTTCACGGACGTATCTATGTTCAGATCGCCTTGTGGACTTTGTATACACGTACTTATACATGGTCAGACAATGTGATTTTTTCGATAGAGGACTTGGAATCCGGTACTACGGAACTTGCAAACAGGCTTGGTAATGAAATTTCCGGGATGGTTCCTTCTGGAATCAGGGTTAGGGCAACTCCCGATAATGCCGCTATCTTTGTAGAAAACTATCCTGCGGGGCGCGGCGACAGCGGGTTAATGGAATTTACGCCGGGACCGGTTGATATTTCGGTTTCCGCAGATAATTATGAAACATTTACAACAACTCTCGATCTGCAAGAGGGGGAAGGTACCGATTTTTCGGTAAATTTAACTCCTGTTCCATTGAGCGAATTCACTATCGACACGGCAAAACATGAAACCGCCGATGTATACCAAGGTGCGCTTTATATAGGTCAAACACCGCTTACAGTTACCGATAAGGCGGGCGAATTACGCGATTACAATGCAATCACGGAAGACAAAAGAGTTGCACAAAATATTTTTCAAATATCGGAACATGCCCTTATTATGAATCCGAAAATAGCGCCTGAGGAGGGCAGAACCGATAAAGCCCGTAAGAAATTTTACAATGCTTACGGCCGTTTTTGGATAGCTCTGCCGTTGTTCGTTCTAATGACAGGTTTTAGGGATTCTGCCATAGCAGGATACGGCAGATCAGGAAATGCGGATATTGGAAATCAGGCAAATAACTTTTTTACTCCGGCGTACTATGTTTCACTTGGACTTGTGGGGCTTACCGCAGGGGACTTTATATTCCGGCTTATACAGTACGTCTGGCAGGCAAACAAGGAACAAAATCCATTAACGCCCAAAAAAGTTGAAGTACTAGCCGAAGAAAATGGTGAAATAAATCTTGGCGAAGATGTTATTGAAGATGTTATTAAAGAAGACGAAATAGGCGAAAAACCGGCAAACGAAGAAACCAAAAAAATAGAAGAAGCCGGACAACCCTAAAAAACGCTCCCCGCGTGCTACCGATTGGAGCGGTTCATGAATTTATGCCGCCACGGCTGGCGGCTTTTTGAAAATGGTTTAGCGAGAGTACGCTGTGACTTTGGTAAGGAAAACAAACCATGTGGTTACTGTGGTAATCTGTTTTCCGCTAGTTTCAGCCGCTTTCACCTTTTCGGCATACTCACTATATCCTGAGTCTAAAAGCCCAAGAATTACGGAGTATGACGCAATCTCTGTGGTGCCGTCCGCAGCTACTTTAGCCTGTGAAATAAGTCCATGAACATCAGATGTGCCTCCAATAGAACTATTTGTTGCACAACTGCTGAATGAAAATGCCAGCATTATGCTGAACATCCCTGCAAGGAGCATTTTGCCCCACTTTTTTGTAGATTTCATATCTACCTCCAAAAATATAATAAAACCTCATACGAGATTTTTAACAAAATTATTTATGTGCCGATTTTTCGACATAAAACACGGCTCTTTTTTAGAAAACCGGCTCAATTCATCCGATTTTCCTTGAATAGCTCAAAAATGAGTTGTTCAACTCATCAGTTATGTTTTTGAGTATATTATACACGTTAGGTCATTGTCAATACCTACTAGTGCATAAAATCATTGTTTTACAACCGTAGAGTGTAGTTATGACAAGTATTAGACAGTTATTAGCAGATAATATTCGGACATACCGGCACAAACTTGGACTTTCCCAAGGGAAATTGGCGGAAAAAGTTAATACGGCAACAAATTATATTGCCTTGATTGAAGGTGCAAAAAAATTCCCTTCGGCGAATATGCTGGAACGAATTGCTGCGTCCTTGGAAATAGATGTCCCTGAATTATTCGCATTGGCGCCGATTCAAAGAAATTGGGAAAGTTTGATTCTTGCCGACATAGAAAAACTTATAACAAATAAAATTGATGCTTTAAATCATAATAAGCGGGATTGTGTCTAAAGATGGAAAATATTTTGTTTCTTAATTTTAGGTTCGGCCGCTAATCAAGGATATAAAAAACATTGACAGACTACAGGATGGGATATACTATATTGAGTGAACGTTCACGCTAATGCGTGGAGAAATAAAAACTATAGTTTCACAGGAGGAAACAGATGAAAAAAAATGGAATTCAACGGATTTTGTGGATTGCACTTTGCGCGGCGGCGGTTTTTGCAACTCTTGTCGCATTTACCGGCTGTACGAAAAAATCTGGTAAGACAACCATAGGTGTTGTTATGCCTACACGCTCGGAAGAGCGCTGGATTAAGGACGGCAACGCAGTCAAAGAAGGCTTGGAAAAGCTAGGTTACGCTGTGGAGCTTCAGTATTCTGATGACGACATCCCCACCCAGACACGCCAGATTGACGACCTAATAACCAAAGGTGTCAAAGCCTTAGTTATCGCGTCTATTGACGGTTCGGCGCTTGGACAGCAGCTTCAAAATGCGAGAGATGCAAAGATTCCCGTTATCGCTTATGACAGGCTTCTTATGCAGTCTCCAAATGTTGACTATTATGTATCGTTCGACAACTACAAAGTAGGACGCCAGATGGGCGATATTCTTGTTAAGGGTCTCTCCCTAGATTCACCTAAGAAAAAGCCGGTTATCATTGAGTTGTTTGCGGGTTCGCCTGACGACAACAACTCCGTAGGCTTCTTTGATGGCGCTATGGATGTACTCAAGCCGTATTTTGATAAAGGAACGTTACAGATTCCGTCCGGTCAGCGTACCCGTGCGGTTGTCGGTACGCTCCGCTGGGATGCTGCGGAAGCTCAGAAACGAATGGAAAATCTCCTTTCACGCTACTATTCCGGCAGTACTATTCTTGACGGCATTTTGTCGCCTTATGACCCTATAAGCCTTTCGACTCTCGAAGCCTGTAAAGCGGTAGGTTACGGCTCAGGTAATAAACCTCTTCCGGTGGTAGGCGGTCAGGATTGTGTAGTCGCTTCTGTTAAATCCATTTTGGCAGGTGAGCAATATGCCACGGTTTTGAAAGATACCCGCTCACTTGGCGCCGCAACAGTTGAACTGGTCGATAAGATTGTGAAAGGACAGACAATCAGCGGTCTTGATAATACAAGCTACAACAATGGCGCCAAGGTTGTGTCATCACTGTTGCTTGACTCAGTTATCGTTACCAAAGACAACGTGCAGACAGCGGTAATTGACACCGGTTACCACACGAAAGCAGAAGTCGGACTTTAAGGGATTATTGTGAACGATACCGGTAATTACCTTCTTGAAATGAGGAATATCACCAAAACGTTTCCCGGTGTTAAAGCGCTGGATAACGTAAACCTAAAGGTGAAACAAAACACAATACACGCTTTGGTAGGCGAAAACGGCGCGGGTAAGTCTACGCTTATGAAAGTGCTGTCCGGCGTGTATCCTCACGGCGAATATGAAGGGGATATTGTTTTAGAAGGCAATATCTGCAAATTTACCGACCTCAAGCAGAGTGAAAAAGCCGGTATCGTCATTATTCATCAAGAATTGGCGCTCTCCCCCTATTTATCAATAGCGGAAAATATTTTTCTGGGTGATGAGCGCGCAAAACATAATATTATTAACTGGGATAAAACGCGCGAAGATGCGCTTGTATATATGAAAAAACTGGGTTTGCATGAAAACCCGAATCTGCCGGTAAACAAGCTGGGCGTCGGCAAACAGCAGATGGTCGAAATTGCCAAGGCGCTTGCCAAAGATGCAAAAATAC
>BNVA01000069.1 GCA_025997755.1 Spirochaetia bacterium
GCATCCACTTCCAAATATCGCTATTGTCCTGATTTGAAACTTTGATATTTAGCCGTCCGTACTTTCCGTGAATACCTGCGCTAAAAGATGAGCCTACGGCAGATTCTTTATCGCCTGAAAGTGTCCACGAAAAACTTCCTTTCAAATCTACAAAAAAAATGGAACAGACCAGATCGCCTGTAAATTTAAGCGATTCAAAATCATGATCAGAGGCTATATCGGGATAAGGAATTATTTTGTCCCCGGGAGAGGCATTGCAGCTTTGAAGCCATTTTATCCCCACCGCCGGACGCAGCGGGCCCAAAAGAAAAGTGGTTTTTACATCAACAAGGTCTAGAATCTTTTCAGGATTTTCCGCGTTTCTTTCGATATTCAATGAAAATTTTGAAGGTGAAATTTGGAATTTTTTTATAAGCGGGAATTTATAGGCTATCGAACTTTTTGACTGGTCAAAAGGCTTACCCCAACCACCAGCTTTAAGTGTTGTGGCTATTTTGAAATTTGAATTTCTTTTACCCCAATACTCGAATTTAGCTCCGCTCCTAAAACCTTCTCCAACTGGAACGCCGTCAAAACCGGAATAACGGGCACCCGAACCGTCTGCGGATAACGAAAAACGCCATAGTCTGTTTCCGATTCTTAACGCGGCATTGGCGTAAATATCCTCGCCGTACGCAAAAACCTCCGAATGTGCAAAGTCGCCTGCAAAACTAACGTAGGGATTCGTAACCACCAAACTTATAGCATATAGGCGCATCTTTCTTTCCGGCAAATATGGTTTTGAAGAAAACCATGCGGAAGGGTCTTTTTCCGGTAAAATTTTTTCCGTATAGAATGTTTCCGCTCGCAGCGTTGAGTTATAAGGCAAAAAAACATTCACGCCCGCCGTTAAATCAGGCTCGGCTCTTTCGTTAAAAACATAAGATATATAAGGGCTGAAAAAACTTAAACGCGGGCTTATAACACTCAAATACCCGGAGTACTCCGAATTTTCCGCAGGGCTTGTTTTTATGTCGATGCTTGTTACGGTATGCGACTCAAGCCATGGAACGGAATGTGCCCAAACATTGTTTACGCGGTTTGATAAGCCGTTTAGCTTTAGCTTCCCGAATAATGCTCTTGAGCCTGTACCCTTGTGATAGACCCCCGCGCCCCAATCCGTCGATCCCGTGTCGGGCTGTTCCCATGGGAGCGCCGGTCTCTTGTCCACAGCTTGACCGCGCAGACTAAAGCCAAGCGGAAAAAACAACCTTGTATCGGCACGATCCACAAGGGAGCCGTCTTGTTCCCAGTTTCCCGACCAAAGAAAAGAAAATCCTAAAGGGATTTTCTTTTCTCCCTCCGCATAAACGACCGATACAAAAACAAAAAAAATAAGGATATTAAACACCGATAAAAAACACTTCATACAGAGTATACGGATATACTCTGTATGGCGCTTCGATCATTTTAAATATTTTTCTAATTTTGTGATGTTTGTAATCACGGAAATCCGGTTTTTAGCATGGACAAAAAAATTGAACTGACGAAAGAAGATCTTCCGGCAAAAAAGGTTTTACAATATAGCCTTTTGCGCCTTTCTTTACCGCATCGTTTACGGTTTTATCGCCATTATTTGCCGTAATGAAAACAACCGGTATGTTTTTATATTTTTCTTCTTTTTGAAGTTTTTCAAGGAATTTTATTCCCGACATCCCCGGCATTTCCACATCAAGCAATATCAAGTCAACATTGATAGTTTCAAGCGCCGCCATTGCCGATTTTGCATCAATGGCGAGTCTAATATCGTACTTGTCTTGCAGTATGGCGTTTATATTCGTTAAGACTTCCTTCATATCATCAACCGCTAAAATAACTTTCTTTCCGTTTGCCAATTAAAACTCCTAGCTTGCCGCTCTTTCCTGCATAAAACGGCTAAAACGCGCTATGCTTGAACTGTCCCTTGCCCGGTCTATTTCATGTCCGTCATTTGAGATCAGTATTGCCGTCGGCGTTGACATAACATTATGCCTTGCCGCTTCCGCAAGCCCTTCTTCGGTATCCGCGTTTACAGTGTCAACGGGAATGCCCAGATTTCCAGCCGCCGTCTTAGCGCCCGGACAATTAGGGCAGGCAGGACGGACAAAAAGCAATACCCTTGAACCGGATGCGGAGCTATCATCCTTAATTTCCCTTTCAACAGACGCGATACTTAATGTTTGCCCCGTTTCTGTTTCCGCTATGGGCTGCTGTTTTTCAACATCAAAAAGCCGCCTCTCGCCGTATTCTTCCCTTTTACCTTTATTCCAGTTACGAACAGACCTGTAGTATCCCACTATCCTGCTGTAAACTTCCGCCGTAGATCCTTCCACTGTGGAAAGAGCTTCCCGTGCATCTTTGATGTCACGGTCAATTTCATTTAGACTTCTCATTTTTGTCTCTCCCATTTATTACAGAAACCGACAACCGGTTTCTAATTTCTGATTTCTAACCGGCTTTCAAAACATCTTCGCGTTCCGCTTCAAGCTCCGCGATACGTTTTGATAACTCGCTTTCTTTCTCTGCCTTACATTTAGGGCAGGTAAAATGCTCACCCTTCAGGTAGCCGTGTACCGGACAAACCGAGAATGTCGGGCTTATAGTAAAGTATGGAATACGGTAATTGTATGCCATTGCCTTTACCAAGTCGCGGCAGGTCTGCCAATTTTCTATTGCCTCGCCTAAGAACGCATGAAAGACTGTTCCACCGGTATAAGCCCTCTGCAGCTTTTCCTGTAAATCCAGAGCGTCAAAGATGTCGTCGGTCTGCATAACGGGAAGCTGCGTGGAGTTGGTATAATACGGCTCCTCGTTACCCGCGGTGATGATACCGGGATAACGTTCCTTGTCGTGCTTTGCCAGCCTGTAAGAGGTTGATTCCGCCGGTGTCGCCTCAAGATTAAAAAGCTCGCCGGTTTCTTCCTGATAATCCGCCAATTTTTCTCTCATAAAATTCAGTGTTTTAAGGGCAAAGGTCCGTCCGGCATCGGTATCTATCGAAACATTTTTCCCTAAAAAATTTAACAGGCATTCGTTCATGCCGACAAGTCCTATCGTGTTAAAGTGGTTGTTCAATGTGCCTAAGTAACGTTGAGTATATGGAAACAGTCCTGTTTCCAGCAATCTGTTTACCACTTTGCGTTTGATTATAAGGCTGTCCCGTGCAAGATCCATTAAGCGCGTAAGACGGCTAAAGAATTCATCTTCGTTTTTTGAAAGGTAGCCTATGCGGGGCATATTTATAGTT
Organism: Spirochaetia bacterium; assembly: GCA_025997755.1. Next base: position 3,266 of record BNVA01000069.1, read on the forward strand.
ACCACACCTATGGAGCCGGTAAGCTCATCCGAGCCGAAAAGCCCGCCGCCGCGTTTTCTAAGCTCACGTTTGTCCAGTTGTAAACGGCAGCACATTGAGCGCACATCGCCCGGATTTAGGTCGGAATTAACAAAATTTTGAAAATACGGTGTCCCGTAACGGGATGTCATCTCGAATAAGAGACTGGCATTTTCGCTGTCCCAGTCAAAATCCGATGTTATGTTATACGTGGGTATGGGATATTGAAAACCTCTGCCCTCGGCATCGCCTTCTAACATCAACTCAATAAAGAGCCGGTTTACGCGATCCATTTCCGGCTTACATTCTCCGTATGTAAAGTCCTGTTCTCCGCCTCCGACTATAGCTTTCTTGTCCTTTAAATCTTCGGGGACAGTCCAGTCAAGTGTGATGTTAGTAAACGGCGCTTGTGAGCCCCAGCGGCTTGGCGTATTCACACCAAAAACAAAACTTTGCAGGCACTGTTTTACTTCTTTGTCGCCTAGATTGTCTTTTTTTACAAAGGGCGCTATGTATGTATCGAATGAGCTGAACGCCTGAGCGCCCGCCCATTCATTTTGAAGGCAGCCTAAAAAGTTCACCGCCTGCTGCATTAGCGTTGAAAGGTGATTCGCCGGTTTTGATGTAATCTTGTCGGCAACTCCACCCAAGCCCTCTTTTATAAGCTGACGTAGACTCCACCCCGCGCAATAGCCTGAAAACATAGACAGATCGTGCAGATGAAAGTCCGCCTCCCTGTGAGCGTCTGCAATATCCGCCGGATAGATATTTTTAAGCCAGTAGTTTGCGGTAATGCTGCCCGAATTGTGAAGTATAAGACCGCCCAAAGAATAATTTACATTTGCGTTTTCTTTTACCCTCCAGTCGGACTGTTTTAGATAGCCGTCCATGGTTCTGTCAATGTCCAGCATCAATTTTTTGGCATCGCGCATAGCTTCGTGTCTTGCCCTGTAAAGTATGTAAGCCTTTGCCACATCTGTCGCTTTTGACTCGATCAGGGCGTTTTCAACAAGATCCTGAATCTCCTCGATAGCAGGAATAGAGTTTTTATGACGGAATCTTGCCAAATTTTCGATCATTTCTTCAACGCGTACGGTTATAGAGTCTATTTTTTTTTGAAATTCCTCATCATTTTCTATATTTTTGCCATGTTTTTCATCTTCTACTGCGGCAAAAGCCTTAAAAATTGCATTTCGTATCTTTTTACGGTCGTAGGGTTTTACTTCCCCCGACCTTTTTACGACGTTTCTTATCATTCTTCTCTCCCAATTTTTGAATTTCCATAATAAATTCATCTAAATTTTCAAAATGTCTACAAACTGAAGCAAATCTGATATAAGCCACTTTATCCAGTTGTTCCAATTTTTCCAAAACCATCTCGCCGATTATTCCGGTTGAGACTTCCCTTTCCAAACCGCCGTGTATTACCACCTGATCTTCAATTTCATTGACCAGCATTTCCGAATCCATAGCGGAAATTGGACGTTTTTGTATTGCCCTATCAAGACCTACTTCTATTTTTCTTCTGTCAAAAGGTTCGCGCCTCCCATCGCGTTTAATCACCATCAGCGGTTTTTCTTCTATATGCTCATAGCTGGTAAAACGGTAGCCGCAGCTTATACACTCTCTCCGCCGTCTAACCGAGCCGCCATTCGCCAGAATCCTTGAATCAATTACTTTGTCATCAATACTCCCACAATGCGGACAGCGCAACTAAAACCCCTCTAAGGCTAAAAGCGACCGTTTCCGGTGCACTTAAAAGCTCTATTTATATATATAGTGATTATTTTTAATAATGTCAAGATAAAACACAAGATATTGTGGTGTCAAGCACTTGTACCACACATTATCGGGTGGTGCAAATTATAATTTTTCATCTTTCGTTCCTGCATTTTAACAGTGTTTTACGAATTGTTAAACGCGCACATCGCGTGATCGCACCTTTATAATTCCTCAAAAGCTCTTTTTACGGTTTCGGTGACAGTTTTTGACAATGTGCTAACAAGTTCTTTTCTTACCCTGGCTTTCCTTGCCGAATAATCTTCATAAGCCGATTCATCATCAAGTTTTGCATCCTCATAGAGAAGCTGCCATGTGTCAATTTTCAATGCTCCGGCAATTTTAACAAGGCACTTTATAGAAGGTGAGCGATTTCCAATTTCTATCTGCCGAATATAAGCCGGTGCAGACCCGCAAAGATTAGCAAGTTTTTCCTGCGATAATCCTGCTTGTTTTCGCCATTTTTTGATATTAGCTATGATCACCTTCTGGATATCCATATATCCATTTTAACTGCTAACATTATCCGGTGTTGACAGTATCTTAGTGCTAATATTATTATTTTAATAAAGATAGCATATTGCTAATATAAAGCCTTCTGCATAGTCAGGGCTTATATAAAAGAAGGAGGAATACTATGGACAGACCAAGACACATTTCGGGGTGGTGCCCCCACTACGACGACCCAAGCGGTCGTTGTTATTTATCGGAGTTTATGCCGGATTCGGGACACAAGGAGTACAATTGTAAATCGGAGCAGAATTGTAAAAACTGCGGCAACTATGAAGCATGGGCGAGCGGTAGGAATTACGTGGGGAAGTAAAGGAGAGATAAAAATGACATATGAAGAAATGGAAGAAATGGAAGAAAGCGGATTAGGGGATCTGCACAAAACCGCTGGTGAAATTGTGACTGCCATGTTTGGTGGCATAGACAAAGATAAATTGGCAGCGGAATACCTTCGTTCAAAAGCAACGAGGGAGGCAAAATGGAAAGCGGAGAAAAATGCAAGCTATGCAGAGGAACGTACAAGGTACGAAAAACTCAGGCAGAAATGGGGAGCAAACCTCACGAATGAGCAACTCGACGAGGCGGAACGCAAGGAAGCTGAGTCCAAAGCGAATGACTACGAAATCGGAGATACCGGACCTTCAGGCGGACTTGTGTTTTCCGATTGGGATGCAGGTAACGACAGGTGGGGATATTTGGAATGTGCGCCTCCGAGTGCGGAATTTAAGACAGAGTGGTCTAACGCAGAATCCCGGTGTCGCAATTTGAACATCAACGGCTTTACAGGCTGGAGGGTACCAACAATGAATGAACTGCGTTTAATGAATACGAGCCTTGCAAAGAAGGGATTAGGAAACTTTTCTGACAGATGGTATTGTTCATCAGAGGAGGACGACAGTATTGTGGGAAAATTTGCTTGGTGCCTAGGCTTTCCTGACGGTAGATCTTATTCCAGACCAGTACATAATTTCCTAACTGGGAACATGGAGACGCAATTTTTCCGCCCTGTACGGTCTTTTTCTGGCGTAATGACGAAGCGCAAGGAAGCGAAGCATAATGCGGAAGTGGAACGGCAGGAAGCGGAGCGCAGGGCTAAGGCGGAGGCGAAGCGTCAGGCAACAGAGGCGCTGTATCAGAAAGGCAATGCCGCATATGAGGAAGGGAAGAAATCTTTCTTCTCCCGTAAGAAGAAATATCATGAAGCCGCCGATTTCTTCCGCCAAGCTGCTGAACAAGGACATGCCGAAGCGCGGGAGTGGCTCGACAGACTCAAGACTGAGGGGAAGGTGAAGTAATGGTGGACAGCAGAATTGCCCCGCAAGATTGAGGATTTGCGGAAACGCGGGATTAATGATACGCCCTATGTGGATAGAGTGTGGTAAGACTAACCATGGATATGGTTGTTAAAGACTTATACGGTAATCGCGTATGCATTATAGAAAATAATGGTGTCGTTAAAGACTTATACGGCAACCGTATATGTATTATAGAAAATAATGGGACGGTTAAAGATTTATATGGTAACCGCTTAAAAATTATAGAGCGTGACGGTACTGTTAAAGACCTATATGGTAATCGCACGAGCATTATTGGGAGTGATGGTACTGTGAAAGACTTATACGGCAATCGTATGTACATTATTGATGGTTATACAGGCTTTAATATATAGCCCGATAGTGTATGTACCGGCGGCTATTGTAATGTTTAACCACAGAGCCTGTGGAGCATTAAGTATGGCTTCCATATTACCAAGCTCTTTTTTACTTCGGGCAATATCCTTTTCGTCTGCGTTGGCCGCCATCAATTCATAGGTTTCATCTATTCTGCGTAATATATCCTCGTTAAGTCCAAGGTTAATAACACGACTTTCATAATAGACAGGCTTCGTAGCCCCATCTTCAACTGATTGGGTCATGTCGTAAATGTCGATATAATCACCGAATACTTCACGGGTATTATGGTCTTTTGTTGATATGGGGGTTCCGGTAAATCCAATAAAGGTAGCGTTAGGTAAGCTGTCCCGGATAATCCGTGCGGTTCCGGTAACGATTTTTCCGTCCTTATTTACTTTTTCTGTCAGGCCATATTGACTGCGGTGTGCTTCATCTGCCATTACTATAATGTTGCGTCGCTTTGATAGCGGCTCACCGGATTCTTCAAACTTCTGCATTGTGGTAAAGAATATTCCGTTAGCCTGGCGGTTATTCAAAATGTCGTGTAGGTTTTTTCTATAGGTGGCCTGTTCCGGCGTTTGACGCAAAAAATCCTTACAGGCTGAAAACTGCTCAAAGAGTTGGTCGTCAAGATTATTCCGATCGGTCAGGACAATGAAGGTGGGGCTATTCATCACTTCTTGCATGAGGCCGGTATAGAAAACCATCGAAAGGGATTTACCGCTTCCTTGGGTATGCCAAAACACACCGCCTTTTCCGTCTGGTTTCTCTTTACCATATTCCGGTATAGATTCTGCCGCCATCAAGCCATCTGCCGTAAAGCCGCTTTTTATATTGGATTGCCGTTTTGGTTTTTGACTACACCCGGAAGCCCTTAATGTCGATTCAACTGCTTTCTTCACCGCAAAATACTGATGATACCCGGCAAGGATTTTGATGTCTTCCGGCGTATCCTGCGAAAACAGAATAAAATGTTTTATGATGTCTAAAAATCTATTCGGTTCCAGCATACCTTCAAAGAGGACGTGGTATAGAGCGTATTTGGTTTCCTCATAATCGCCGTTTATCGTTTTCCAATCTACATAACGGTCGAAATCCGAAGTGATGGTTCCTACTCTGGAATGTGATAAATCGCTGATAATACAAAATGCGTTATACACGAAAAGGCTTGGGATTTCCCGCATATAGTTTTTAAGCTGCCGGTAGCCGTGGGATATATCCGTCTCCTCCCGCATACAACTTTTTAATTCGACCACCACAAGTGGAAGCCCATTTACAAACACTACTATATCAGGCCGCTTGTTTTCATTTTCTATCACCGTCCATTGGTTAATAACATGGAAGGTGTTATTGTCAGGATTGGCGTAATCAATCAGCCGAATGATGTCGGTTTTAGTCTGCCCCTTGTCCTGATAGGTTGCTTCTACACCGTTTTGAAGGTAATCCATAAAAGTCTTGTTTTTTTGGATTAGGGTACCAAGTTGAAATAAGGTTAGTTTTTTGACGGCTTCTTCAATGGCATCGGCATGAGCTTTGGGATTGATACGGCGTATTTGGTCTTCGATTAACGTTCCCGCTCCCAAGTAGAGGGGATTATGATAATCCCGCTCGATGTCGGGGCCGTAAAGATGGGTGTAGCCGATACTTTCAAGGAGGGAAACTACGGCGTTTTCATAGTTGGCTTCATTGAACACTACTGTATTCCTTCCTTCTCTCGGTAATATTCATCGACAATGAACTCGGCGCTCTCTGCCCAATATTCATTATCCACACGCTGTAGTATTGCATAAGTATTCGATGCAAGAAAATCACCATACACTTCATCAAAACTTGTTGCTTCTTTTTGAGCAATTAACCGGACGATATGTTCAATTTTTATCATGGTTGTAAAGGTTATGTCTTTCTCATTCCATATATATTTATTTAGCATATATTTCTTTCCTTGTTAGAATTAAATGTGAAAGCGCTTTTTCGGTATGTATTGAGATTTGATCATTTGGGAGTTTATATTCTAAACGACTTAATGCTTCTTCAATTCTATAAATGCCATCTATATAATAACTAATGGTTTCTCTTGTATCATCATTTGCAACAGGACCTTGAACAACGTCAAAATTATGTTGCATACCGCCTTTTATGCGATTTTCAGCAATAAACTCAAGCCATTCTACAGTTAATCCGGAAAATTGTCTTATTCTCAAATCATCGGTTATGGTTAGTTCAAATTCATAAATATAGCTATTCTCGAATCCATAGCGATTATACATTCTGATTGCCCAGCTTTCCGCTTGAGATTTTAATGTGGTCAGATAGAAACCTTTGCCAAAGTCACGCCTATCTTTTGACTTGGCTAAATCAACGGCAGAAAACTCTACATTTGAACCGTGATATAACGTTATTTTTGTTTCCACGCCAGCACATCCTCAACATAATCAATGCTTTCTTCTATTGCCTGTGTGTGCAAGACATCCCATGCGGAACGAAGCATAGAATTTATCTCATATTTTTGCATAAGCGCAAATACTTCTTTTTCCGGTATATTATGCCGCTGGGCATATCCTTCTACTGCAACTACGATTGAAAGATTTTCGTCTTTCGGTTCGTCTGTGTATATCATAGTTCCTCCTCTGTCGGGACTTCAATCTCACCGGACATAAGACGGGGAAGTAAGGCGTCACGAATAGTAGCGAGTTTTTCATTTTCTTTTCTACACTCTAATTGCATTGTAAATAGCGGTAATAAAATCGAATGATATTTTTCAATAATTTCTTTCGGTGGAACTATTAACTCAATCTG
>BNVA01000070.1 GCA_025997755.1 Spirochaetia bacterium
CTCGGTTGCCAAAATGCGGAAGTTTTACGAAAAGCAGCTTCTGGAAGGGGCGGTGGAATAAGAAACAGGTAAAACCGTTTAGGCAAAAAAAATCCCGGCGTTTTTAGCCGGGTTCATTACTATCATTGTTATTATATCACATTGCTACCGGGAAGAAACTTCCCGATGCCTTATTATTATCATTATTATTATTTACACTTTATCAGTTATTTATATCCGTCATTAAATCCTTTCTTCTGCCACTCTTTCTAAACTTGATGCGGCAAAATTTTGAGACTCTTTTTTCTCTGTCTCAACCCGCACCACAGTTCCTGCACGGAAAACCACGGTGAGTGTAACAGCTCCGTACTGAGGTGATTCCGAGAGCAGTCGGTTGAGTTTCCTTGACACAATATCCATTGGTGTCACCGATAATGCTACTAAATCATTCATATTTACCTCCAATTGTCTCATCATTCTTAACAGAATGAACTAGAGATTTGTTTTCTAGCAGAGCAGGTAAATCTGTGATCAGATTGCTTGAAAACAATATTCTCCTTCCCAACCGTATCGCGTAACCCCTTTGAACAAGATTTAATTCCTTCATCCTTCTGTTCAACGTTGAGCGCGATATACCAGCCAACGCGACACACACTTCTTTGGTTTCTAACCAATTCTTTTTCATTTTTTTGTCCTTAATACATATCAGATTTTTGAGATGCGTAGTTAACTACACATCTCTATGTACCCAGAATGTGAGTACATTCCACGCTTTGAGTTCTTACAAGTAGAAACGTCAACGCGCAGTGCGGTCTCGGCGGTAACACCGCAAGACTGGCTTATAAAAAAATAAAAGGAATAAAAAGGGCTTTCGCCAAGATTAGGTTCGGCGATAGTTAGAACCATCGTCGCCAAAATGAAGGGGCTTTTACGCCAAAAAAAGGTTCACGATGCTAAAAAAACATCGTGCCATGCATTACTAAGTTCGGTGGCAACCTAAGCTACCATCGCCGTAAAAATATCCTACAATAAATAAAATTTATCATTAACTAATGATATTTATAATATACAACATTTGAAAAAAAATGTCAAGTACTTTTTCAACTTTTTTTCGATTTTTTTAAAATATTTTTTCAATACACATCACAAATCCCCTATGGCTTTCTTTTGTAATGCAGTATAAATGGTTTGAGCGATGGGACAAGTTTCTATCCGTTTTTCCCGAAATGACCTTTCCAACGGGTCTATCCCGATTTGTTTAAGGGTGTTTTGCAAGCGCGTTTTATGACCCGCATAGGCTACATGAAAGGCATCTTTTGGATACCCGTTGTGGCGGTAGTCCTTTCTATGCGAAAAGGCTTTCTCTACTCCCTTATACAGCGTTTCATTTTTGACTACTTCCAAAACATTAAAGGCATCGTCAAAATCATTCTTGGCAGCCCGATAGCTCGCCAGTGCTTCCTTTTCATTGGAGAAGCCGCTTTCAAGTTCCTGAATGACAAAGGTATATTCGGCAAGGAGCATGAGATACGGATCCGTAGCTCCCACAGCTTCGTCAAAAATAGCCGTAGCCAACCCAATACCTTTATTAAAATCCTTCAGCCCCTGTTCCGTTTGCCCTGTTGTACGCCGGGCAATACGACCATTAATGATGAGATTGGCGGCATAGATTATGTTATTTGTCAAGCCAACCGGGTCCAAATTCTTCATCCGCCTCAATCAAGTTGTACCCCTGACTTCTTAAAAAATCAGCACCGACTTTTTCTTTCATGATTTTTGCCAGCCATGGATACATTGGGGTTTTCGCCCGATGTAATGCCATTGCCTCTTCCTCTTTACCCGATTCGTACAAGGCGATTGATTCCATATCAATCGCAAGCCGTTCTTCGAAGCTCATTTTTTGCATACAATCTCCCTTGTTTATTCATAGTAGGCATCTTTTATAAAAATGTCTATATTCTGCTAATGGAATAAAATACTATGAGCAGGAACTATGAGCAAAACACCGATGTTTCAGTAGGTTTCACGAGGTATCAGGATGTTTTTCGATCATGGGCACTTGACAAAAAAATTAGTTTTTTCTATAATACAAATAGTTATAATCCTAAAGCTGGATGCTTATGAAACAGAGTTTACTTGAACTCTGGATCTGCTTGTGAGGGTTCAAATCCTTCCTGGGGAAATTTGGCACTTATTTAAACAGCACATTAACAGGGGATTTTTTTAGGCTCTCTGTGGAATTTTCCGGCATTCCCACAAAAACAATATATCCTATGTTGTTGTATAATAATGGCTCATCGTCATGGAATTCCGCTTCCTCAACATCGTTAAAATAAATTTTAAAATCTTGTAGGGTTTTTTCATCCCGAACAATTCTAATTTTATTTGCCATTCCGAAACCTTTTTTTATAGCTGGCGTGTGGGTTTCTTCGATTACTTCTTCTATTGTCGTGTTATCTACAATTTTGTTCACTTGATAATTTCCGTTCACCCATAGATACAAACAGTAGTATGATTCCGTATCAAGGTCGGCGCAAAAAAGTATACAATAAGCCACATCGGGCGCTCCGCTTTTTTTAATTGCGACAGCTTCAAAAGTATTTGGATTGGGCAGGGGCTTTTCACTATCAACAAATATTGTGAATGTATCATAGTTTTTTAAATCATTTGTGTAATACTCCCGAAAACCATCTTTAGTGGTCGTAAAACTTCTTGTTTCCCACACATCAAATGAAAAGGAACATGCTGTAAAAAACATCAACGGCAGAACGGTAACGGCAAAAATAAATTTTTTCATAAGGCTTCCTTATTAGAAATACGGTTTATACATTCTTTAGTTTGATCGCCAAGCGTCTTATTGTCAAGCCCCGAAAGGACGTGCCGTATTAGGGTTATGTCTTCCTGCTCCAACGCAGAGCCGAGTTCTGTAAATTATGTTGATAAGACACTACGCTCTTGTGTGTATTTTCCCCATATTCCCAAACAACGGTATTTGCAGGTAGTATTGAGGCATGGAAAAAAAAGCATCGCACTGGGCGGACGAGACCGCTCAAAAGATAATCCGCGAAAAAGGCGACAAAGCGGTTTATACCTGCGCCTCCGGCATAACCCCGTCCGGTACGGTTCATATAGGTAATTTTAGAGAGATAATTTCCGTAGACCTCGTAGTCCGTGCCCTGCGCGGAATGGGTAAGAAAGTGCGCTTCATCTATTCATGGGATGATTACGATGTGTTCCGCAAGGTGCCCGTGAATATGCCCAAGCAGGATGTCCTTGAGCAGCACCTGCGCTTTCCTATCACTATGGTGCCCGACCCTTGGGAGCGCGATAAGAGCTATGCCCGTCACCACGAAATTGATGTCGAGACCATGCTGCCGCTTGTGGGCATTCATCCTGAGTTTCTCTACCAAACGGAGAGATACCGCGCCTCACTTTATGCTGAAGGAATAAAAAAAGCCCTAGAACACCGGGACACGCTAAGGACAATCCTTGATAAATTCCGCGACGACGATCATAAAATACAGGGTGAATGGTGGCCTATTTCCGTGTTTTGCGATAAATGTTCCCGCGACGATACAGACTTTGACGGCTGGGACGGGGACTGGCAGATAAGCTATCATTGCAACATCTGCGGACACAAAGAAACCGTTGACCTGCGTACATCAAAGAGTGTAAAACTAGGCTGGCGTGTGGATTGGCCTATGCGCTGGAGCTTTGAAAAAGTCGATTTCGAACCTGCCGGCAAGGATCATCACAGCGACGGCGGCTCCTTCGACACAAGCCGTCATGTCTGCAAAGACGTCTACGGGTGGGATGCCCCTATAACATTCCGCTACGACTTTATAGGAATAAAGGGCGCCGCCGGTAAAATGTCAAGCTCAAAGGGTAAGGTGATAGACTTAGGTACCCTGCTCCGCGTCTACACACCGCAGCTCGTCCGTTATATGTTTGCCGGAACACGTCCCAATACCGAATTTACAATTTCGTTTGATCTTGATGTTATAAAAATTTATGAAGACTACGACAAAACAGAACGTATTGCATGGAAAGTTGAAAACGCAAAAAACGATTCCGAATATCAAAAGGAAAGAAGGATATACGAGCTTTCGCAGGTTGATGAAGTTCCTGCCGCCATGCCTTACCAAGTACCCTTCCGTCATTTATGCAGCTTAATACAGATCGCGGACGGCGATATAGAAAAAACAATTTTGAGTCTTCCTAATGTTAGTGATGAGCAGATCGCCGCGTTAAAAGAACGTTGTGTATGCGCTGTTAATTGGATTACAGAATACGCACCCGAAGAATTCTGTTTTAAGCTAAAAAATAAAAGCGATCCGGCAGACCTAGATGAAACAGAACGTGCTGCGGTACGTGACTTACGCGACAAGGTGATAACGAATATCATGTCGTTCAATGATGATAAATCCTGCGCTCAGGCTATATATGATATTGCGGCGAAAAACAACATAGACGGCAAAGTACTTTTTCGTGCAAGTTACAAAGCGCTCATAGGTAAAGATCAGGGACCGCGTCTTGCATCTTTTTTGCGTACGGTAAACAGGGAAAGACTCTTGGATATTCTTTCATCAATTTGATAATGCTTGTTTAGTTAAAAATCTTTCGCAAGGGGGAATGATAAAATGATGACTGTCTTAGTCGTAGATGATTCCAAAATTATGAGGGCAATAGTAAAAAATCATTTTGACGATATGGGTTATGCTTGTGAGTATATAGAGGCGGACAACGGCATTTCCGCACTTCAAGCGCTTGGTTCACATTCGGTTCATCTTGTGCTTTTAGATTGGAATATGCCCCAGCTTTCCGGCATAGAATTTCTGCGTAAGGTTAGGGCAATAGAGCAGTATAAAAATTTACCAATAATTATGGTAACAAGCGAATCCGCAAGATACAATGTTGTAGAGGCATTAAAAAGCGGAGCTACCGATTATATTATAAAACCAATAAATGATAAAAATTTTCGTGATAAAATTTCTAAAATTGATTTTACAAAAGTCGGTTCAAAAACTGTAAAATAATAAAATTCTTATATGATAAATTTTAGCGTGCGTCTTATAAAAATTCTTACAACCAAGAAATTCAGGTGGGTAAAATTTGTTCCCGTCTTATTATTTGCTGCGTTATGCGCTCTTTTTACGCTGCGCGGCGGCAGTAACAGATTTGTTTATCTTGTGCTGTTTATCTGCGTTTATCTTTTAGACTTTTTTATACGCATTGCTTATGATATTGTGATAAGGTCAAAGGATCACCATATAGCAAACCTTAGAACCACCGTAGAAATTGAGAATGATCGAATTAAGGTAATGAAAGATCATTTTAAAACAGGCATGTTTTTTATGACTAAAGAGTATATCATACAGGATCAATACACAAAGCCGCTAGAAGACGCACTGGGAGAGACAAATCTTACCGGAAAGAATTTTACAGGCTTTTTAGGAGAATCTGTTAACGCAAAACAATTGGAAACTTTAAAAGATTATTTTAATATGGTTATAGAACGTAAGTTTGATGATGCAATGCTTGAAGATATTAACCCCATACGAAAGTTTAACTATATACGCGGCGCGGTAAAAAAAACATTGACTACAAGTTTTACGGCTGTAGATCAGTATAACGGCGAAATTTTTATTTTAAGCAATATAGAGGACATAACGGAAGCGGCGCTCCTACAGGAACAATTATGGGAAGAAGAAGCAAAACGTCAGGAGCAGATATCGTTGTTATTTGAGGTGCTGCAAATTGATCCTATGGTGTGTAATGATTTTATTGAAGATACGGATTATGAATTTGATAAAATAAATTCCATGCTTAAAGATTCTAACATCTCAGATAAAGAAACATTTAAAGAAATATTGACGGATATTTATCAATCGGTTCACGCAATAAAAGCAAATGCTATCATTCTTGGATTAAATACGTTTAGTTTTCATGTACACGGTGTTGAGACAAAGATCAAAAGCCTAATTGAGCTGTTTGATATTTCATTCGAGGATATGCTCAAACTTTCCGGCGATATTGAAAATTTAATAAAAGAGAAGGACAATTTCAGCGATGCCGTAAAAAAAATAAAACAGTTTGGAGAAGACGGAGAAAAAAAGAAAAACAAAGATGTTTTGATAGATTCATTAAAACGCGCCTGTAGAAGAACGTCCGAAGATTTGAAAAAAAAGGTTGAATTCATAGCCGACGATATTGATGATATTATTATTGACGCGATGCCCCGCCGTATTATAAAAGAAGTGTTGTTGCAGTTGGTGCGTAATTCCGTGTATCATGGCATAGAAAGCCCCGGCAAAAGAATAGAGCTTGGAAAAGCCGAAACCGGAAAGATAACGCTTTCTATAAAGCGGGTAAATAATAATGTTCTGGTTCGCCTTCAAGATGATGGAAAAGGACTGGACTTTGCAAAAATTGAGGAACGCTGCAAAAAAATGCACATTATCAAAAAAGATGAAGTGATCAAAGATAAAAATAAATTGCTTCAAGCAATATTCGTTCCGGGTTTTAGCACCGCCGAAAAAGAGGATATACACGCCGGCAGGGGTATAGGTCTAAATCTGGTTCGTGATAGAATAAAAGAAATCAACGGAAATATTAAACTGCAAACCGAACAGGGCAAGGGAACCGTGTTTAATATTTTTGTCCCGATGACAAAACTGATAAACTAGAAGGTAATTATGAATGAATTAGAAATAAAGAAAAAAGCTGCATCGCCTAAAAAAGTGCAGAACATTGTTTTTGGAGTAATTCTTGTACTGCTGTTCCTGCTTGTATGCAGGGTTTTTGAGCCGTTTTTTACCGTGCTGCTATGGTCTACCGTTCTTTTTGTAATAATAAATCCGCTTCATAATAAAATAGTCAAGCGGTTTAATCTTACAACCAAAAAAGGAAAATTAATAAAAAACTTTTTTGCGGGCTTATTTGCGCTTGGAACGGCGGTTATTGTACTTATCCCCATACTTTTTGTTATGTCGCAGTTCCTGCGCCAAATAATGGAATTGGTTCAAATTCTACGGGACACATTTTATCGAAAGCCGGATTTTTTACAGGAAATATTTATACGCTTTTCTGATTTTATCTCGAATATCAGCTCAAACCAAATTTCGATAACACCCGACGAAATTCAACGGCGGCTGCTTTCTGCATTAAACGGCGGCATAAACAATATATTGCTTTTTTCAAGGAGCATTGCACTTAACATCAGTTCGTTTATCATCAGCCTTGTATTTATGGTTTTCTGTCTTTTCTTTTTTTATCTGGACGGCGCGCTGCTCGCAAATCTTTTTTTAAACTTGATACCTATAAGACACGATTACATAAGCAAACTTGTTACAAAGTTTAAGGATATTACAAAAAATCTTTTTTTAGGTTACATAATTGTTGCCTTAATACAAGCAACTTTGGCGTATATCATATACAGTATTTTCAAAGTAAACGGCGCTTTGGTTTTTGCATGTTTAACTTTTATCTGTGTTTTTATTCCTATGCTGGGCGGGGCGATAATATGGCTGCCGTTAGGAGCGGCGCGTATAATTTCCGGCGATCTTGCAGGCGGAATATTGTTTTTGGTTTTATCCAGCGTTTTTATATCCCTTCTTGATAATGTTTTAAAACCATTGTTTTTACAGGACAGAATACAGCTTCATCCGTTAATAATATTTTTCTCGATCATGGGCGGCTTAAAAGTTTTCGGCTTTAACGGTATTGTATTAGGACCTATGATTGTTATACTGTTTTTAACCGTTCTTGATATGTTCCTTACCGAGCATAACATTGAACACACCCAAACAAAATTCACGGGAGATACTTAATATGTACGATCAAAAATTACAAACAAACGCAATGGTTACGGTTGTAGGAACCGATCAAGTAGGAATCATAGCGGCAGTAGCGGCTTTCTTTTCGGATCGCGGAATCAACATCGAAGACATTAACCAAACAATACTCTCCGGAAATTTTGTTATGGTAATGATGGTAAACCTTCAAAACAGCGACAAGAACGTGGAAGAATTAAAATGTGAGCTTGTAGAACTCGGCAAAAAAATGGATGTTACCATCAGTATGATGCACGAACAAGTTTTTAGCGCAATGCACAGAATTTAGAAGTTATTCTGATTTTCAAAAATGCCACTTTATGCCGAACGATGGCAGTGGTATGGCTAAGCCGGTCATTACCGCCATGCCGCCCGCTTCTTCTTCAATACCGGTATAACGGTTAACAATAGTTGTTTTTGTCGCAGGCAGTAATAACGATAGAATATTTTCTATGGAAAAATATATTTCGCGTTTAACGCGATCTTGCGCGTCAAACTTATACCATGAAAACTTTATATCAAACGGCATTGCAAACGATGAACGCAATGTATCGGAATAATACTCGCCGCGTATATATTCTGTAATATGATCGTTTTTTTCTGTAATGACGTTTACCTTTCTAATATTGTCTTTTTGTGTTTCAGGTTTTCCGCTTGCAAAACCAAAACGTGTTATTATATGAAAAGTACGCAGCGGTTTTATGGTTGCTACAAGATTGATATTATGAAAACGGTGAAACTCAGGATAATACCAATCGTTGTATGCAGTGCCGTGCGGATTACGGTAACGAGCAAAGTTAAATGAGTAAGCAAGCCAGCCTTCAAAATAGCCGCCTTTGACTTTTTGCAGCATAACATCAATACCCCATACATTGCCATCTCCGTCAAAATTGAAATTCCGCTGCGCGGTTCCATCTGAATTTACAGTCATCGTTGTATAGCTTCGATCAAAAAGATATTTGTAATACGCCTCTATGTTAAGCGAAATATCATTTGAAAATTCAATGGCACTGCCAATAACGTTTGTCACGGAACGTGAAGGTTTCATATCAAAATCCTCTACATTGTTTCTTTTTTCAAGATAATGTAGATTTGTATCAATCGAAGAAAAAAGACCGGTTCCAACCGTCAGCGTTAAACGCTTAAAAGCGTATTTGTTTTTCAAAACGGTTATATCAATATTGAAACGCGGATTTAGTACTGGCAATGTTTGAACGCTAAAATCATTACCCAAAAAATACGCATGATCAACGCGCAATCCGGCTTCACCGCCTATAATCTTATCTGCCGGACGATATTCCAAAAGTGAATATGCGGAAGTTCCAAATCCGTTTGTTGTTACCAATGTGTTTAGGTTTTTGTAGGTGCTATTGTAAAGCGCAGAAACAACCGGCTGTAGTATTGGTTCGCGGTCACTTTGATCGAATGACCACTTGGAATAAAGTTCGTGTATTCCGGCGGCAAAAATAAATTCGCTGCCTATCGCCCAGTCAATATCCGCCCGCGCCTGAATATGCGTTGTGCTGTCGGTTTTATGATGGTACTCTTTTTCATTAATACGGACGGAACCCGCATTAAGCGTGAGTGAATCATCCATATCAATATTTATATCGGTTTTTGTCCAACCTGTGCCTACACTTGCTTTAATCAATATATTTTTTGACGGGAATATATTAAAAACTGAATTAACAAATCCGTTTGTATTGTTAAAAAAATGATCCAAAGTTGATGTGCCACTCATACCGTTTTCGTCAATTTCATCTTTGGTAGAAAAACCTATGCCGTCGTTGCCGATAAAACCGGTAAGCAGAATATCAAAGTTTGATGTAAAGCTATAATTTGCAGATAACGCGCCGCTCGCTATCCACGGCGCTTGTTTTACGTTACGCGAAACCGGCATAAAAAGGTGTGCAAGCTCGATAAATGGCTGCCAAAACATTACTTTGCCCATTACGATTATGCCGCCGCGCGGAAACGGCGCCTCCAGCCCTAGGTTTACGGCGCTGGTCGATACGTTTATATCAAAGTGCAATTTGTCGCCGTTTTGACCATAGTTGTAACAA
>BNVA01000071.1 GCA_025997755.1 Spirochaetia bacterium
GAACATTCCACCAAATTCGGCGTTTCAAGCCTCATATTGATCTTCTGCCTGCGGCGTGTACGCGCTTTTGACGTATTAGCTCTGGGTACTGCCATTTTTACCTTCTCCTAATTGATTTTTCCAGTCTAGTGAAAACCAATTTTTTTGTCAATACAGCGTACAGCGCGGGCAGAAGATCAATATGAGGCTTGAAACGCCGAATTTGGTGGAATGTTCTAGCTGCGGCAACAAGGTGTTGTTGCATCATGTTTGTCCAAAATGCGGATTCTACCGTGGAAAACAGGTTGTTACACCCAAGTAAAACTTTATAAAACCAACGGAGGAATAATAAGTGGAAGACCTTTTTGATAAGATAAAAAAGTTAATTGCGAACAAACTGGATATTGACGAGGAAAAAATAACCCTTGACGCCTCGTTCCGGCAGGATTTAGGTGCCGATAGTTTGGATACCTACGAGCTTGTCTACGCGATAGAGGAAGAATTAGGCATAAAAATACCGGACGAAAAAGCCAACGAGTTTGAAACCGTCCGCGATGCCTACGATTTTATACAATCCCAGCAAAAATAGATGCCCGTCAGCGCTCTTCCTGAAATAAGCAGCGCGCGCCGAAAAGAGCTACGGGCGTTTCAACGGGCAATAGGCGTAAA
This sequence comes from Spirochaetia bacterium, assembly GCA_025997755.1. Next base: position 649 of record BNVA01000071.1, read on the forward strand.
ATTTAAAAATCCGGCTCTTTTGAACCTTGCTTTTGTTCATAGGTCTGTTTCTAATGAGTCGTACACCAAAAGCAACAATGAAAGGCTCGAATTTTTAGGCGACTCGATACTCGGTGCGGTTACGGCAACACTGCTCTACAGAGCGCTTGCCGGAAACAACGAAGGCGATCTTGCGAAAATCAAATCCATAGTCGTTTCCGAAGAAACCCTTTCCGGTATCGCGCGCGAGCTTCAAATAGACACTATGATGCTGCTTGGACACGGCGAGGAACTTTCCGGCGGACGCGGAAAAAAAGCCCTGCTTGCCGACACACTCGAAGCCCTATTTGGGGCGCTCTACTTGGATTCAGGTTACAAGTCCGCTTTCACCCTGATTAGCCGTGTCATCGCGCCGGAAATTGAAAGAGTCCGGGAAAAGCGCGGGTTTCAGGACTATAAGTCACTTTTGCAGGAACTGTGCCAGCGCAGGTATAAATCGTATCCTACTTACAAAGTGCTAAAACAGGCAGGACCGGAACACGAACATTTTTTTTGGATAGAGGTTTGTGTCAACGGTAAAAATTACGGACCCGGTATGGGTAAAAACAAAAAAAATGCCGAACAGGAAGCCGCCAAAGCGGCTCTCGAACAGCTTAACAAACAGGGTGGATGACGGGGTTTGAACCCGCGACGGCAAGATCCACAATCTTGAACTCTACCACTGAGCTACATCCACCATAAGCTAAAATAATTATGCCGTGCAGGGCTTTTCAAGGTCAATACATCGACGATATTATACAATATGAATGTTTGTATGGCGGGGGTTGACCATACCAAAGCCGGTCTGGACATAAGGGAGGCGTTTGCTTTTACCCACGCATCCCGTGCGGAAGCTCTAAGCTCTATAAAAAAACTTCACCCCGATTTTGATGCCATTCTTATAGCCACTTGCAACAGAACGGAGTTGTGGTTAGGCAGCGAATGTAAAACAGAACTTGAACCTGAAAAAATATTGTGCGATCTAAAAAAAATACCGTACGGCGAAAATAAAGATATTTTTACAGTACGCAGAGACGATGATGCGCTCCAACATATTTTTTATTTAACCTGCGGACTAAAATCTCAAATAACCGGCGAAAATCAGATACTCTCTCAGGTAAAGGAGGCTGTGGAAGCTGCCGCCGAAGCCGGAAGCGCGGGTTTTATTTTAAGGCGGCTTTTTCAATCTGCGGTAACCTGCGCAAAACGTGTAAAAACAGAAACTCAAATGATGAAACAGGATCGATCCGCATCGTCTGTGGCTGTGGATTTTATAAAATCACGAAAGTCTTATATGAGCGGACTTAACTGCCTTGTAATAGGTAACGGCGTTATCGGACGGCTCTGCGCGGAACTGCTCTGTAACGAAGGATGCAGGGTTACTATGACGCTGCGTCATCATAAGTATAACAAAACCGTTGTGCAGTCGCAAGTTTCCATTATCAATTATGATGATCGTTACGGGCGTATAAAAGATTTTGATATAATAATAAGCGCGACAGTCAGTCCTCATCATACAATAACGTATAACGATCTTTCAAAATATATTGATAACTCAAAGCGTCTTTTTATTGACCTTGCAGTCCCCCGCGACATTGATACAAAGATAAAAGAAATATCCGGCGTTGAACTTTATGATATTGATGAGCTTTCAAGGATCAACTCCGGCGTTAATCATGTAAACAACAATATGGAAACTGATAAGATCAAAAAAATAATTGACGAAGAAAAGCTCAATTTTGAAAACTGGTTTTCATTCCGTCCTAATCTGGATTTTATTGATACGATAAAAATTTCTGCCGCGAATGATGTGCTATTCCGTTTAGATAAAGAAATTTCAAGATTGGCACTTGATGATGCGTCAAAAGAAAAACTGCGGGATATTATTGCACATAACGTAGAAAAAGTTGTATCAAAAATGCTCTTTGGGCTTCGTGATAATCTTGACAGCGAACTGTGGAATGTTTGTTTTTCCGCCATGGAAAAATCGTCACAAATTGAAAGCGAAGAAAAAAAGGAATGGGCATGAAGCTCTTTGTTGTCGGCATAGGACCGGGCGATCATCAGTTTTTAACCGAGCAGGCAAGGAATGCGTTATCAATCAGCGAAGTGATAGCAGGTTATCCTTTGTATATAGAATTGATAAAAGATTTAATCGGGAATAAAGAAACTATCGCTACCGGTATGCGCAAAGAAACGGAACGCTGCAGGAGCGCGTTGGAAAGTGCGGCAGCCGGTAAAGTTACCGCGCTGGTCTGCTCCGGTGATGCGGGCGTATACGGAATGGCTTCGCTTGTTTTGGAACTTGCAAAAGATTTTCCTTCTGTGGAGATTGTAATTGTCCCCGGTTTAAGCGCGGCGCTGACAGGCGCGGCTGTGTTAGGCTCACCTTTAAGCTGTGATTTTGCGGTAATCAGTTTAAGCGATCTGTTGGTTTCGTGGGAAAAGATCGAACAACGACTGCACGGCGCGGCGTCCGGCGGGTTTGTTATTTGTCTGTATAACCCTTCAAGCCATAAACGCTCCGATTATCTTGAGCGGGCTTGCAGCATAGTGCTGCAGCACCGAAGCCCGGCTGTCGTTTGCGGTATTGTCCGTAACATTGGCAGGAACGGCGAGGAAAGCCGCCTGCTCACTTTATCAGAATTAAAAACTACAGATGTGGATATGTTTACAACAGTCTTTATAGGCAATGATACGACAGAAAATATAAATGGAAAAATGGTAACATTGCGCGGCTATCACGCAAAGGGCGATTGATGCTTTGTTTTGTGTTTGCAGGAACAGCCGACGGAAATGTTTTTATTAAACGTTTGATAGAAAGGGCGCTGGCCGACAACAAAAACATTTTTATTCATGTATGGACTGCGACCGAATACGGAAAAGAAATTTTAGAGAATGAGATTGTAACGCCCGCCGCAGAAAGTGCAGTTATCGAAACGCATAACCAGCGTCTTGATGAGGCGGGTATGATAAAAAAAATTACGGAATACAATCCGCAGTTTATTGTTGATTGTACGCATCCATACGCGGAAGATGTAAGCAGAAATATTCTCTGTGCGTGTAAAACAACAAATACAAAATACTTTCGCCTTCAAAGAGGAACAGCGGCGGACATTCCGGTGGGTTTGGAATGTTACTATGTAAATGATATGAAAGAGGCGGCAGAATTTTTTTGTAACCGCACAGGTAATATTTTATTAACCACAGGAAGCAAAAACATAAACTGTTTTAACGCTCTTGCCGGACGTACCTTTCCCCGAGTTCTGCCGCTTGAAGACAGCATAAAACTTTGCAAGGATGCGGGAATTCCGGTAAAAAACATTATCGCCATGCAGGGACCGTTCACCAAAGAATTGAATTGTGCGATGATACGCTCCGTAAACGCGGAATGGCTTGTTACAAAAGAAACCGGCAGAGAAGGCGGTTTTAGCGAAAAACTTGATGCGGCTAACGATGCCCATATCAAAGTTGTTATTGTGCGCCCGCCTGAATATGAAAACGGCTTGGACTTAAAAATGATACTGCAAAACATATTCGGCAAAGCGGACACAATGCCGGAAACTATGCGGCGGCAAAAATCGAAGAAAAACTTTTTCCCATTATATACAAGTGTTGAAAATAAAACATTTCTTATTGCCGGTGCGGGAACTATCGCCGCAAGGCGTACAAAAGCACTTTTAAAATTCAACTGTACAATAAAAATTATTGCAAAAAATATTTCCGTCGAAATTCTTGAGCTTGCTTCGCATAACGGAACACAAATCGTTATTATGGAAAAATCTTTTGAAAGCGGCAGTTGTAATGCGGATTTTGTTATAGCCGCTACAAACGATAGAAAAATAAACAAAATGATAGGCGATGAATGCAGGGAAAAAAACATTCCTGTTTCCATAGCGGACTGCAGGGAAGAATCAACATTTTATTTTCCTGCGATCTTTGTAAATGAAACACTTACTGTAGGAATAACATCGGATGGTAATGATCATAAAGCCGTGAGTGAAGCCGGAAAAAAAATTGAAACTGTTTTAGGCGGTTACGCTAAATGAAAAAATTAAGAATTGGTTCACGGGAAAGTGCGCTTGCCCTTGCCCAAACAGAAATAATAAAAACAGAGTTAAAAAAATATTTGTCCGAAACAGAAATAGAAATTATAACAATGAAAACGCAGGGCGATATTATTTTGGACAGCACACTTGATGATATAGGAGGCAAGGGGCTTTTTATCAAGGAGTTGGACAGGGCGCTGCTTGAAGATAAAATTGATATTGCCGTACACAGCCTTAAAGATGTACCTTCCGTCCTTGAAAAAAATATTGAGATCGCGGCTTTTTATAAACGCGGAGATGCAAGAGATGTTCTTGTACTGCCGGAAGGTACAGCAAAAGAAGATAAAACAAAACCTATAGGCTGTTCCGGCGGCAGAAGGCAGGTACAATTAAAAAAAATATTTCCGGATTGGCAGACCGCTCTTGTACGCGGCAATGTTATAACACGGTTAAAAAAACTTGATGCGGGAGAGTACGGCGCGTTGGTACTTGCGGCTGCGGGATTAAAACGTTTGGGGTTGGAAAAAAGAATAAGCCGTTATTTTACAACCGGTGAAATTGTACCGGCGGCGGGTCAGGGAATACTTGCCGTATGCAAAAAAACTGACAGCGATTTTCCATTTTTAGACCGGCTGGACGACAAACACAGCCGTTATGCGTCATTGGCGGAAAGAGCGTTTGTGCGTGCCCTTGATTCCGGATGCAGTGCGCCGGTAGCCGCATACTCAAACTTTGAAAACGATAAAATTATTTTAGACGGCATATACGCGGAAAGTAAAGACGATAAGTTTGTTAAAGATCGCATAATTGCAGAATTAACAAATGTTGAACAGGCAGGACGCCGCCTTGCCTACAGACTTTTTGCGGAATATCACAAAAACCACGGCTCACAAAAAGGTAAGGTTGTCTTAGTCGGCGCGGGACCCGGCGATGCGGGGCTTTTAACGGTTAAAGGCTCGGAGGCTTTGCGGAAAGCCGAAGTTGTTTTGTATGATAACCTTGCAGGTAAAGGAATTGTAAGCGGCATTTCACATAACGTCAAAACAATCTATGTTGGAAAAAAATCCGGCGCACACACTTTAACGCAGGAACAGATCAATTTATTATTGATACGCGAAGCGTTAGATGGAAAAAATGTTGTGCGCCTGAAAGGCGGCGATCCGTTTTTGTTCGGGCGCGGCGGAGAAGAAATTGAAGGCTTAATAGAAGCCGGTATAGATTTTGAGATTGTGCCCGGCGTAAGCTCCTCGCTTGCCGTTCCCGCATACTTTGGTATTCCGGTAACGCACCGCGATTACTGTTCGCAGGTACACATAATTACTGCACATGCCGGTGACGGAAAAAAAAGACAAATTGATTATAAGGCGTTAGCCGATGCCGGCGGTACATTGATATTTCTTATGGGTGTAGCATCCCTTGCAAGTATATGTGATGGATTGATTGCCGCCGGTCTTGATCCCGCGACGCCTGCGGCAGTTTTAGAGCAGGGCAGTACGGCAAAACAAAAAAAAGTTGTTTCGTCAATTTCAAATTTGTTATGCGGTGCAAAAGAAAACGGAATAAAAGCTCCTGCCATAACTGTTGTGGGCAAGGTATGCTCACTTGCAAAAGAATTTTCTTGGGTAGAAAAAAAGAGCCTTGCGAGCTTGCGTATCGCCGTTACGCGCCCGGCAGCAAGAGCCTCAAAACTTTCGCAGCTTCTAAGGGCGGAGGGCGCGGAGGTTGTTGAAATTCCTTCGATAACATCTACGCCGTTAAACGCAACGCCTGCCCTTGAAAGTATATTGAATAACTTAACCGTCAAAGAATGTTTTACGTTTACAAGCCCATTCGGTGTGGATATATTTTTTGAAAAACTCATTCTCTACAACAAAGATATACGCTCACTTTGTAACGTAAAGTTTGCGGCGATAGGATCATCAACGGCATCGGCGCTTAGACAAAAGGGAATTACCGCAGATTTTGTACCGCAGATATTTTCCGGCGCGGAACTGGGGAAACTTCTAGCCTCTAAATTATCAAAAGACAGCATAGTAGTACTGCCGCGTTCTAAAATCGGCACGGATGATATACTTAAACCATTGTCGGAAGCCTGCATAAAATACATTGATATTCCGGTTTATGATACCGAAACATCAAAAACAGAACACGATCCTTATTTTGTTGAATTACTTTTGGAAGGCATTGATTGGGTAACATTTACCAGCGCATCAACCGTTACCGGCTTTACAAAAATAGCAGGCGCGGAAAAAATAAAACAACTGCAGGATAAAAATGTACGCGCCCTGTGTATAGGCGGACAAACCGCAGCAACAGCAAAAAACGCGGGCTTCAATGTCCTTATTGCTGAAAGCGCAACAATTCCGGACATGGTAAATGCGTTAAAGAATTTCCGTTTATCTAATCACAGCATACCGGACAATTAAGTCCTGCAATGAACACTGCGCATTTGCCGGACTTGTTGACGGCAGCGGAACAGCATCAATGCCTGTTTTGGCAAGACAGTATTTTGTATACAGCTTATATGCTTGAGCGCCGTTAGTGTAAATCTTTGTAATATATGTTTCGGCTAACAGTTTTGAAAAATCATTGCATACAGGATTCGTAATTGATTCGTCAGCCGCGCCTTTAATTTCGCATTGTGCCAACACATCCCAAAGCGCGATTTTATTACGCAGCGCCAATGCTCGTTTTTCATCAATCGTGTGCGGCTCAGGCTCGCCAAAAACACCGGCAAGCACCTTCCAAAAACGATTTCTTGGATGCCCGTAGTAAAACATATTCAGCCTGGACGCAGGGGACGGCATAGTTCCCAACAAAAGGCACGTACAATCAGCATCGTATAACGGCGGAAACGGATGAATTACTTTATCCATAAATGTGCATCTTCCTAAATCAATTAAATCGATCTTTGATACGCCGTACGCAAAGGCGGCAATTAACAGCCTACGTTCATAGCAGTTTATTTTACTATTCCGGCAGGGACATTGTAACCACTTCCCAATTTGACGGCTCGAAAATAGAGGAGTGGACATTCAGCCACTCATTACTTTTAATCGTGAATTGATATGTTCCGTTTTGATTATTCCCCGGTCTATTTGAGCTTGTTATTGTTATGCCGTTTTCCTTTGGTGCTTCAAGAGGCTTACCTGTAAATGGATTTACAGGATTTTCAAAAATATCTTTTATGGCGAGTAACGGTGCATCGGCATGTGTCATAAACGCATTGTCTGTTACAAGTTGTCCCTGTGAGTTAAAATCTTTAAACAAAAACAACGGATTGTATAATTCAATGCAGTCACCGTTAGGTAATTTGATATTATTGGGAAATTTGCTGAATATGTTATCCCCATGATCCGATGTTATGATGATTCTTGTATTGTCCCAAACGCCGTTTTCCTTTAAAACATCAAACCATTTGGCTAAAAGCAGCAGCGATGCGGCGTTCACATGATAGTGTTTTTCATCATGAAAAGCGCCGCCTTCTGTACTGAATGAAGATGAGGGTACATACTCCGGCAGCTGCAGGTACTGCGGTTCATGCGGCAGATCATTATCAAATGTATTATATCTGCCAACCGGTGAGTCATCAAATTGTGTAATATAAGGCAGGGCTTCCATCATTGCATAATTATCAACAAAACTCTTTTTTAAGTTTGAGAATTTTATTGTAAGCCAATCGCCGCCATTGTAGGCAAGGCTCCGTAAAAACAAAGGCAGAAATTTAAAAAAATCAAGCCGTATAAATCGGCTTTTCCAAAGTTTTTGTAATGGTGTTATCGAAAGTTCAAGTCCGGTATTCTTATCTAAGAATGATTGCGTATAACGTTCTTTAATAATTTCCGCACGGGTATTGGGCATACCGCTAAAAGCGGGAAGCCCTGCAAGAGGACTATCGGCAACTATAACATTCCAGCCTATATTTGAAAACATTTTAGGCAGAACAAGCGCCGCTTCCTTTTTTTTATCTACAAGGGTTTCGTTTTTACGCAGCTGCATTTCAATAGGCGCATATTCATAGCCGCCGAAAACCGGAGCCGCGCCGTACATCGTGCGCCCTCCAAACGATACGCAGTTCGGGTAGTAAATAAAATCGTTATACGCATCTTTTAAATCAGGCCTCTCGTCAAGGATATAAGGAAAATAACCGCTTATTGCCCTGTCCAGCATGATATGAACGACATTATTCGCCGTTCGTGAAAAATAAAAGACAGGGCTGAATATATCCTCCGTGTTTTCATTTATATTTTGCGTTAATTCTGATGTGCGGTTTTGTTTTAGCGTATAATATTCCCGATAAATAATAGTGCAGTTAAATATTCCAAAAACAAAGAGTGCAAGGATAATTATTGTTTGAATGGGGAAAAAATAAGAGCCGTGTTTTGAAAGCAAAAAAAAGATAACGGCAGCGGCGGCAGCAATTATTGTAAATATATTTACCGCTATGCCAAGGGCGCTGGTCTGTGCATCAATATCTTTATCAAAGTGAAATGTAGTATCTAATGTACCGTAATCGCCGGAAAAAATAAAAGTGTTTATCAGTGCAATAACAAAAAAGCATGAAAACAAAACCGTTAGGATTTGTTTTATCTTGTCTTGAAACAAAAAATACAAACTCATGGGCAGCAGCAAAAAGAAACCTGCCGCTTGAAGGGTTGTCCAAAAAATTATTGGAAATGGTGAGGATGAGCCTTCGACAAAAGAAAATTCTTCAACAGACGATGCTATCAACATGCAGGGGATGATAAATCCTGCCAGTAAAAAAAGAATTACACAAGACAGCAAGAAAATCCGGGTTTGAAGATTGTTCAAATTTCGAGGGGGGGGGGGGGGCGTAAAGGGAAGGAAGAATATTTTTTATAAATGGAAAAAAAAAAACGGCGGTAGCTGCAAATAATAAAAAAAACTATTTATGAGGTTATCGGCGTGAAAAAAAAAAAAGTAAAATTATTACTTTAATCCTCTTAGTTTTAATGTCATTCAGTTCTTCTCCTGTAGGCACTTTTCTGCGTGTATCAGTTACTTCGCTTCCGTTGTTTTTTTTATTTGTAGGAAGTTTTTTGAAAGGATTTCGTAAGAGCACACGTCTGACCTCCAGTCACATCCATCGATCTCCTCTGCCGTCTTCCTCTTCAACA
>BNVA01000072.1 GCA_025997755.1 Spirochaetia bacterium
ACAGGACTGTTGATCGTCAAAGAAGACCATGTTCCTGCGTCAAGTTTTGTTATTTCTATGTCAGGAGTGCCGCTGCCATCTAGAGTAATAAACGGTCCCACATCTCCCGGCTGATCTTTAACAAAGCCTGCCGCCGGCGCTACCAATATCGTTCTTGCTCCCAAATAATCTCTACCTTTAATTGTGGCGTCACCAACTATTTTAATAGTGGATGCTGTTCCCAGCCAGTCAAATGCCTCCATATCTGGAGATGTTGTTGTAGTAAGACCGTCAAGAATAGCGCCGCCCTTTAGTGTTATTGTGCCGCCGAGCGCCCCGGTACCGGCTCCGGCGAATATAATTTTACCGCCATCAACAGTTGTATTCGCCCCAGTACCTACAAAGGTGCTATTTAGACCGGATACGGTAAGAACCGCGCCTGATCCAACGATAAGAGCATCTTCACCTTCATTTTCGAGTGTCAAGGTACCGCCTGCAATAGTCAACGCGCCGTTCAGATTAATAGTACCTGCTCCAACGTTAAAGGAAGAACTGCCGGCCAAGGTTAAGTTGCCTCCGCTTGCAATCGTTAAAGTGGTAGACAATGTACCTTCCGCTTCAGGGGTGCTGAAACCGTCGCCAAGAATTACTTTTCCGCCGCTGCTTATCGTAGCGCCGTTTGCTGTCCATGTACCAGCCGGTATCAAAATCTCTTGACTGACATTATAAACTGCTGAAGGTAACGCTATAACTTTAGCAATACCAACTGTGCCTCCCAATGTGGTCAGCCTAGCAGCGCCGCCGCTATTTCCGGTTAAGTCAAGGGTGCCGTTGCCTGTTGCATTACCGGCTGTAACGCCGCCGAAATCCGCCGCGCCGCTGTACAGATAGCCTCCGTTTACAGCAACTCTTTCAAGATTACTTAATGTAGCCGTAGTGGATCTGAAAACACCGCCGACAGTAAGATTGCTAACCGTTGCGAAAGCATTCACGTTGTCCAACTGTGCGAAACCATTAATGACCACCGTCGCGCCTGAACCTAAACCTGCAAATGTTGCAGAATCTGAAACTATTACGCCAAAGTCTTTTCTCTGCTCAGGATATACATCCTGATCCGCCAATCCGGGGGCTGCGGCAAGAGCGATAGTTCCGCCGGTTCCCGGGTACCCAAGCGGGAAGAAAGAACGCTTGGGACCAAAGCCTTTTATGAATGCGGCGGGCACCCTGCCATCAATGTTGATAGCGGTAACCTTTCCGAAGTTTGAGTAATTATCGCCGGAGCCATTAGCCGAGCCATTAGCCCAAAGATAGCCGCCGTTTCCTACTCTAAGGGTAGTAAGCGCTTCATTACCGTTAGTAATATTACCTTCCAGATTTCTCTCTCTAAAGTCTGTTGCGGTACCCGCATTATAATAGCCGTTTACCTCCAAACTTTTAAGTTGATAGAAGTACGCTGTACCGCCTGTACCGGTATAAAGCGAGTTATTACCGTTTACTACAAGCGAATTAAGTACCGGGAATTTTCCTAGAGCGATTTCCGCGTGACCGTCAATTTGCAGTGTGCCTTGCAGCTCTTTGAAATTAACTTTTTCGCCATTAGCGATAAATCTGCCGTAGTTTAAATTATCCGCCTGCACCCGAAGGCTTCTAAGCTCGTTAAACTGATCTGTTGCATTAATCGCGTCTTTTTCGTCTGTTTCTCTACCTGTTGCATCAAACCAACCTTTAGGACCTACATCAATATTGTAGAGACCGGTATTCAAACCTGCTACACCGCTATTCGCACCTGTACCGGCGTACAGCGTGCCATTTACCGTAAGATTACCGGTAAGATTTGTAGCTGCATACACTGTGGTACCTTCACGTATCGTTAGATGTTCTATGTTTACAAGGGTGGGGGGTAATACAAGATTGGTCTTGAATAAACCGTTGGCGATACTCCTGACATTATCCGAACTGCCTTGAAGCCAAACAAAATTAGTGGTTACCGTTCCGCCTACGTCAAAATAACTGTTTGCCGCAAACGTAAGCCGTGCATCCGACGGAGCGTACAACACATAGTTATCGGGACCGGAGCTGTCCTTACCTAAACCGGCAATTGTACCATCGCCGAAAGCCGCTACAACCATCTGGTTCTGAACGGGCAATCCAAGCGGTTCACTATAAGTCCCGCCTTTAACAAATTTCTCGGTATCGAGATAACCCGGGGTTTCAGGATTTAATGTCCAGTCAAAGGTGCCGCCGTTAGTAATGAATGCCAAACCATCAACGAACTCGCTATTATCGTGACCTTGTGTATTATATGCATAGATACTGGCAAACCGCAAATCGTTCATGTTTGCCGTACCAGCCTCTATGCCGTTGGTGGTTAAAACACCGTTTTCATAAACGTTCAGCCTGCCGCGGGCGTTGCGCTTAGGATATTTAACCTGAACGCCGTTGACCGTAACTGTATCGTCAATATCAACCGTCGGAAGTCCAATTGTGATTGAGCCGGTGCCGCTCCATGTGCCGCCTGTTACTGATGCGTAAGTACCGACTACAATTTGGGCGCCTTTCCAAACATTGACCTCGCCGCCTATGGCAAGCACACCTTCATCAGTCTCAGCGCCAACTCTAAACGCGCCAGACAGGTTAAGAACAACGCCATCGGGTACTATCGTGAGTCCGCCATTTCCTGCAACGGTAACACCGGGAGCCGTAATAGTCGGGCTGTATTTAGTTGTACCGAAATAGTCAATCAAATCGGAATTACTGTAGACCGCGTAGGTCTCAGGAATTGCCGCCGTCCAATCGGGTTTAAGCGCAAGTGCCGCGTTAAGACCCTCTTTTGTGGTTATCGGGATGCCGGGTACAAGGTTCTCACCGACATATACGGTGTCCGTCGTACCATTTTCGCATCCTGTAAATACAAATGACAGCACCACAAGCGCTATCAAGCCATAGACCAATTTCTTTTTCATAAGTCCTCCATAAATATTTTTTAAAAACACATAAAATGTGCTTATAAGGCACGACACAACCGTTAAATCTTCGATCTTCGAGAAAAGAAAATTATTTTTCATGGAGGTGTGCCGTGCCATATAAACACACTTCTTATGCGGGAGAATTGATTGAATAATTGATTTACAGAAAAAAAGTAACGGGAAAAAATTGATGATTTTTGTGTAAGCTGTTGTTTGTTTACTTAGATATTTTTCACAATTTGCGGGGGGGGGGGGTTAGAATTTCATCGTGCAAAAACACGACTAGCTGCGAGCTTTTTAAATTTAAATGGTTGTCCGTCAGCATAAACTCCTCCTTCTTATCTATAAGCATAGCACATTATTTAAAAAAAACAAGGGACTTGTCCAAAATGACCTTACCATTCACCTGCCTTTCATGCTACAATAATTGCATGGAAACACAGTCAACAAATTACTCGGCGGAAAACATACAAGTTTTAAAAGGACTCGAGGCGGTTCGTAAACGTCCGGGTATGTATATAGGAACAACGGGCATAGACGGTTTACATCATCTTGTGTTCGAGGTGGTGGATAACTCGATTGACGAGGCTATGCAGGGCTTCTGCTCGGAGATACTCGTTGTGCTGGAAGGCAACGATGTAGTTCGGGTCGAGGACAACGGGCGCGGTATCCCAGTCGATATTCACAGCGAAGAAAAGGTGAGCGCACTAGAGCTTGTAATGACCCGCCTCCACGCGGGCGGCAAGTTCGACAAGAAATCTTACAAGGTGTCGGGCGGCTTGCACGGGGTCGGCGTATCCGTTGTGAATGCGCTCTCCGAATGGTGCGAGGCGTTTGTCCACAAAGACGGCAAGGTTTGGACTCAACGTTACAAAACCGGACTTGTTGACAGCACGACCCACGAAACCGGCGAGACCACGGCCAGAACAGGCACGGTGATACGCTTCAAGGCGGACTCTTCAATTTTTGAGAGTACCGTATACAATTTTGACGCTCTGTCAAACCGTCTGCGGGAGCTGGCATTCCTCAATAAGAGCCTTAAAATCTCGATACGCGACGAGCGGCTAACCACCCCGAAAGTCCACGAGTTCAAGTTCGACGGCGGCGTTAAGAGCTTTGTCGAATATTTAAACGCGGGCAAAAACTGCCTTTACAAGGAGCCGATTTTTATCGAGGGAAGCCGCGAAGACCCCATTCAAGGCACCGTGGAAATCGAATGTGCGATACAGCACAACGATGGTTTTAACGAAATAATGTACTCTTTCGTAAACGACATAAACACACGGGAAGGCGGCACTCACCTTGTGGGCTTCAAAGCCGCCCTCACCCATACGTTAAACGAATTCTTAAAAAAATCAAAACAGGCAAAAAAATTCGACGATACATTCTCGGGCGACGATGTTCGTGAAGGGCTTACCGCCGTCCTCTCCGTCAAAGTCCCCAACCCTCAGTTTGAGGGACAAACAAAGGGAAAACTCGGCTCAAGCGAGGTGCGGGGCATAGTCGAAAGCTTTATCAACGAACAGTTAGAGCGGTTTTTTGACCAGCACCCTGACAAAATAAGCGCAATACTCGAAAAATCCGTGCTTGCAGCCAAGGCGCGCCTAGCGGCACGAGCCGCCCGTGATGCAACCCGCCGGAAAAACGCGATGGACAGCGCCGGATTGCCCGGAAAACTCGCCGATTGCTCGAACAAAGACCCGACAAACTGTGAATTATTCATAGTAGAGGGCGATTCCGCAGGCGGCAGCGCCAAAATGGGACGCAACCGCCAGTTTCAAGCGATACTCTCACTATTCGGCAAGATGCTCAACGTCGAAAAAACCCGCATCGAGAAGGTAATCACCAACGAAAAACTACAGCCAATCATAGCCAGCATAGGCGCGGGGTGCGGCAGTGAGTTCGACATCTCAAAAATCCGCTATCATAAAATCATCATCATGGCGGATGCCGATGTTGACGGCTCTCACATACGTACGCTGCTGCTCACCTTCTTCTACCGTTACATGGAACCGATGATCGAAGCCGGACACGTATACCTCGCAATGCCGCCGCTCTACCGCGTTGCCTACGAAAAGAAAAACTTTTACGCTTACGACGATTCCGAAAAAGACCGCATACTCCAGTCGTCCGGACGCGACCCCGAAAAAGTCGCCGTTCAGCGCTACAAAGGCTTAGGCGAAATGAACCCCGACCAACTCTGGGAAACAACGATGGATCCTACGCGCCGCAACATAACAAAAATACACCTCTCGGATGCCGTAGAAGCCGAGCGTATATTCTCCACGCTGATGGGTGAAAACGTCCAGCCCCGCCGCGAGTTCATCGAGGCAAACGCCCTGCTCGTCAGCAACCTTGATGTGTAGATGAAGGGGGAAGTCTCCCCCTCGGGCGCACACGGTTGCGCCCTACCCCCTCTAAATCCGCCAAGGGTCTAACTCTTAAACAGGGCTTCGATGGCTTTTTTCAGGTTCTTTACCGTGATAACCTCCGCGTCTGCAGGATTAGCTGTTTTATCTGTTGAGCCTTTATCTTCCGTGGGGGCTATAAATCTATTAAAGCCCAGGCTGCAGGCTGTTTTTATCCTGCCGGAAAGACGGCGTACCGGCATTACCTCTGCGGCAAGGGTTAATTCTCCCGCTGCCGCCGTCCGTTGAGGCAGCGCAAGCCCTGTTCTAGCCGAATATATGCTTGCCGCAAGTGCAAGCTCAACACCCACTTCGTTTATCCTTATCCCGCCCGCTATGTTTACGTATATATCCTGATCGGAAAGACGCAGCCCTAAACTTTTTTCCAATGTCGCGGCAACTCTTGAAACCCGTCCATGATCTACACGGTCGGAAAAAATCCTGCTTATAGAGCCTTTTGCGGGCACCGTCAAAGCCTGTATTTCAACAAGTAGTGTTCTGCTGCCTTCGAGTACCGCCGCCGTCGCTATGCCCGCCGGTAACGCGCCCTCACGGCGTACCAAAAAAAGAAGTGAGGGGTCTTCCACCGCAGCAAGCCCCTTTTCGCCCATTGTCCATATACCAATCTCATCAACCGAACCGAAACGGTTTTTTACAGAACGGAGGAAACGCTGCTCCCCGTCGCTTTGCTCAAAGTAGAGTACGGTATCCACCATGTGTTCCAAGGTTTTAGGTCCGGCTATCACTCCGTCTTTGGTAACATGTGCAACCAAAAAAAGCGCCGCATCGTGTTCCTTTACCCAAGTGATAAGCTCATACGAGCAGTACTTCATCTGGTTTACGGTACCCGGGACAAGACCTACATCAGCCATAAACAGGGTTTGAATGCTGTCAATAATGATTATAACAGGCTTTACAGCTTCAAGGATTGTTTGAATATCCTCCAAGCGCCCTCCGCAAAAAATCTCGATGTTTTCGCAGTCAAGACCAAGCCGCAGCGCCCGCATTTTTACCTGCCCCGCGGATTCTTCACCGGATATGTAGAGAACACGCCCGCGGGTTTCAACTTTTGCCGCCGTCTGTAAAAGCAGGGTTGATTTTCCTATACCCGGCTCACCGCCCACCAGCACACAGGAGCGTTTCATTATGCCGCCGCCTAAAACACGGTCTAATTCGCTAAGGCCGCTGCTTATACGCGATCCGTCCTCGCAATCAACGGCGGATAGCGGGAGAGACTGCGGTACACTGGTTTTGCCGGAAACTTTTGTAAAAGACGGGGAAGTTGATACGCTTTCCACAAGGGTGTTCCATTCACCACATTCAGGGCAGCGTCCAAGCCATTTAGGTTCCTCATGTCCGCAGGCGGAACAACGAAAAACAGATATTTTTTGTTTTTTCACTACCTATTTGTATACCAAGTTATGTGCTAAAATCAACCGTTATGTGTATATTTATGGAGGACTTATAACTTACTTTTTGTTTTAATTGATTTGTGGTATATTTTAGTTAAATGAATTTTCAGGAGAATAATATGCTTAATGCCGTTGAAGCTGCCGAAGTTGAAATTGCAGATGTAAACCAAGAAGAAGGAACTATTGAGGAACAAAAAAAAGCGTATCGAGAATATGTAAATAAATTGTTGGATGAATCTCTTGAATATTCCAAGCGGCCGGATGCCTTATGGTACTCCAGTGAAGAATTTTGGGCTATGATGGACAATAAATTTCCAAATGCCTTATAAAGTAAAGTTTTTGGATGCCGCAGTTAAAGCCTATGACTCAATAATGACATATTTATCTCAGTTTTATCCTAGTACACCAAAAAGTTTTAGAACTGCTTTGAAAAAATGCGAGCAAAATCTTAAAGATAATCCATATATGTATCCTGTCTACGATGACAGACCTATTTTTCGTAAGGCAGTTGTTCAAAAATATATTCTTTTGTATACAGTAGATGATGAAAACTATCTTGTTAAAATACATCATATCATTCCGGGTGTTTGGGATATTTCTAAGCATATAGAGGTAAAATAATGAACGAAAACGATGCGCTTACAGCATATCAATTCAAAAGTAAAATCGGTTTTTTGGGGATAACTGCACAGGATCAATATTTACGCTCCGTTTCTTTCGGAAAGCTCCCCGATTCTGTTTTACGCTCCGGTGTTTTACAGGGAAAAAATAAAATCATTGAAAAAACCATCGAGGAATTAACCGAGTACCTTGACGGAAAAAGAAAGGTTTTTGACATACCTCTAAAGTTGAACGGCACTCCATTTCAAATGAAAGTTTGGGAGAGTTTAAAAAGCATACCCTACGGAGAAACCCGTGCATACAAAGAAATAGCTCAGGCTATAGGCAATGAAAAAGCGGTGCGCCCGGCGGGAAGCGCGATAGGAAAAAATCCCATAGCAATAATCATACCTTGCCACCGCGTTATAGGCTCTGACGGCAGTCTAACAGGTTTTGCAGGCGGTCTTGATATAAAACAAAAACTTCTGGAAATAGAAAACCCTGCAAAACCGTGAAGAAGACGCCCTGCTTGCGAATAAATTTTTAAAGGCAACTTTCCCGTATTTTTAGTGTCTAACAGACAATGTTAAACAAAAAATATATCAACGCGCCGGTACGTGTGCAGACAATTGGAGAAGAAACGGCAAACTCGATATTGCATGGTTTTGGCGCCGCTTTATCTATTCTGGGACTTGTCCTTTTAACTATGAGAACACAGGGATTTTTTGGCGGAACTACAGCCGGAGCGGTAATTGCGGCGGCTTGTGTTATTTATACTGCGACTCTATTTATAATGTTCATGGCTTCAACGCTATATCACGCAATACGCATAGATGCCGGAAAAAAAATTTTACGAATAATAGACCATTCCGCGATTTACCTTTTGATAGCCGGAACTTATACGCCTATTTGCCTTATGGTGCTGCCTAAAAAAAACGGACTTCCGATTTTTTTTATTGAATGGGCGTTTGCCGTTGCCGGTGTACTGATGCAGGCTTTTAAATGGCGTTTTTTGAAAAAAGCGGAAGTCATCATCTATGTGGTTATGGGATTGGCTGTTGCCGCCGCCGCGCCTTCTCTGTGGCGTACAATGCAGCCTGTTAGTATATTATTTCTTCTAGTGGGCGGCGCTGCCTATTTGCTCGGCATAATCTGGTACAAACGCCCTCAGCATAAGTTCTGCCATGTGATATGGCATGTATTTGTTCTTGCCGGGGCTTGTTTACAGTGGTTTTCAATTTATCTTGCAAGTTGATTTAAGGGCGGGCGCTCATTTTACGCTGAAGCTCTGCGGCGCGTTCGGGCGGGAGCAGCGAAAACCAGAATGAAACTATAGACGCCGCACCTTCGGCACGGGCTATTTCCTCGGTTTTGCGCATAACGTCAATCGCCTCCTGATCGTCCATAGCGGCAATTATTGCCACGGCATTTTGCGGCGGCATACCGCTAAGGTAACGGGAATTCTGCTCGACATTACGCTCCCGCGCGTTCTGCAATTCCGTTACAGCGTTAATAGTTTTTTCTCTTTCGTCCAGCGTCTTTTGCCTATCCTCAAGTTCCGCCGCCATTTGCGCTACTTCACCTCGTTTTTGCTCTATATCCGCACCGGTTTTATCCATTTCTTTTTCACGTAAATCAAGAGCTTCAAGGCGTACAGCGAGCCGCTCCGCATCAAGATTCAACGGCTCACCGGATTCGCTCCTAGGCTGACTTCGGCCGGAAATTCCGATTTTATTATAAATGGGCGCTAAAACGGTTTTTACATCAATAACGTTAAGATAATCAAACCAGACAAGCCCTCCCGCAGCAACAATCAATATCAACAGCAATAATAAAATTGATCTGCTCAGACTACTTTTAGCCATCAATCCTCCCCCATGCCGAAATTATCGGCATTTAAAAAAAGACTCTAAAAAACTTTCGTAGGCGGCAATGACCGCCGAAAGGTTAATGCTCTGAACCTCACCTCTTCCCAGCCAGTCCGAACCTTCCATTTCGTAAAAATGACGCAGCATTGAGCTAAGATCGTCCGCCGTAAAAGACGGGTCGGCTTCAAGCCTGCGCTGTAGTCCAGTATATTCTTCATCATAAGTTTTTGTGTAAAGAGCATCCTGCCATGTTATTCTTTCTTCGGTTTTCATTTTTTTAATCCCTTGGGTATTCTATTTCACGTTTGATAAAGGAGGCGGAAACCGAAACAAGAGCGCCGAATTGATTAAGCATTTTTATACCGCGCCTTTCTATCCAATTTCCGTTTTCATCAAAGATATATTCATACCGGAAGTCTTCCGAGCCGGACATTCTAACAAGGCGGAATTGTTCGTCACGCTGCAAATAATAGTTCTCCGTTTCACGCTTCCAATAACGCAAGCCTTTGTCATTGTAAAGAGCCTG
>BNVA01000073.1 GCA_025997755.1 Spirochaetia bacterium
TTTCTCTTTTTTTTTTTTTTTCTTCTATTTTTCTCTCATCCCTTTTTTTTTTTTTTTTGTTTTTTTTTTTTTTCCTTTTATTTCCTTTTTTTTTCCTTTTATTTTTCCTTCTTTTTTCTCCTTCTTCTTCTCTTTCTTTTTTTTAACGTTAGAAGCCACCATTTCCTCCGATCATAAATCCTCCTACAGCCTTTTTTAACCCTCTTATTTTGTACGAATAGGACAAAACCTTGCACCGCACGGTCAGCCTCTCTCTTATTTCTTCTTTCCAGCAACGGTTTTTTTCTTACCCTTGCGTGTTCTGGCGTTTGTACGTGTTCTCTGTCCACGCAACGGTAAGCCCTTGCGGTGTCTAAGACCACGATAGCAGCCTATGTCCATAAGCCGCTTTATATTTAAAGCAACCTCTGTGCGTAATCTACCTTCAACCTTGTAATCACTTTCAATTAAGCGCCTTAGTTCATTCAACTCTTCCGCAGAAAGATCGTTGATATGCCGCATAACATCTATTTTTTTGCGGGCGGCGCTTTTTCAAACTTTTCTGTGTTTATGCTGGGCATAATGCCCTACATTTCTATGTCGATTATTATGCAGTTACTTTTAATTGTGTTCCCTACGTTGAAAAAGATTTCGCAGGAAGAAGGCGGCAGAAAAAAAATACAAATGTATCAACGCTACGGAACTGTCGTGGTTTGTTTAATACAGTCTTTTGCGGTAACACAATATGCGCAGAGTATTTCCCGCAGCGTGGACAATCTACTTAGTATGAGTTTGCTTTCATTTACATTGGTGGCAATGCTTTCGGTAACGACCGGTACGATGCTGTTGATGTGGATGGGTGAACAGATAACAAAACGGGGAATAGGAAACGGAATATCACTATTGATCTTTGCCGGTATAGTCGCCCGTCTGCCTAGCGCGGTTATAGAGTTGGGCGGACATGTTAGGAACGGTGATCTTAACCTTGTATTTGTGGTAATTGTTTTTATAATGTTTGTAGCGGTTGTCACCTTAGTTGTTTTTGAACAGCAAGGGCAGCGTAAAATTACCGTGCATTATGCAAAGCGTGTTGTCGGCAGGCGTATGTACGGCGAGAATTTGTTTGTACTTTTGGAGCGGCGGCTTGATAATGTTGTTTATAGAATGAGATTTGCTGCTAGCAGGAGTCAGGCAAGGCAGCTTGTCCTGCATAGTCATATCCTTGTAAACGGCAAAAAAGTTAATATACCTTCTTTTTTGGTCAAGCCGGAAGATACTATCGAGATAAAAGAAAAAAGTAAAAATCTTCCCATGGTTAAAGAGGCTTTAAAGGAATATGGTAAATCCGGTGTTATGCCTTGGCTGCAGCTTGATCCTGATGCCATGAAAGGAAAATACCTTGCATCGCCCAGGCGGAGTGATATTACTGACCTTACAGATATTAAAGAACAGATGATAGTAGAATATTATTCTAAATAGGAATAAGGAGAACGGATGTCAAGAAGAAATTTGCTCGGAGGATTCAAGAAACCAAAAACCAGGATTCTTGAAACGGGTGAGCTTTATAATAACTATGGAAAATTCACTGCTGCCCCGTTTGAGCCGGGTTTTGGTACAACAATCGGTAATACATTGCGGCGTGTACTTCTTTCTTCAATCCAAGGGTATGCGGTAACCGCTATTCGGGTTGTTTCTTATGGTGAAGACGGTACGCCTCATACCATTTCAAGCGAGTTGGAAACCATACCAAATATTGTTGAAGATACACTCGAAGTTATAAATAATTTAAAACAGATACGAATAAGGTTACCTGAGGATAGTGAACAGGAAGTTGTACAGTATGAATGGAAGGGGAAAAACCAGATATTCAGTGATGATTTTGTAAAAGCCGGTAAGATTGAAGTTATGAACCCCAATCTGCATATAATGACGTTAATGGATAACGCGCATATTGAATTAGAGGTTCAAGTGAATTTAGGCAGGGGTTATGTACCGTCGGAAGTTAATGCGCAGCATCTGGAAGTTATAGGTACAATTCCTATTGATTCGATTTATTCGCCTGTTAAAAAGGTGAAGTACTCAGTGGAACCTACTAGGGTAGGGCAGCGCAGTGATTATGATCAGCTTGTTCTTGAAATATGGACGGACGGTACTATTAGACCAGAAGATGCTCTGGCGGAAGCCGCTAAGATAGCAAAAGATCATTTTTCGTTGTTTATAAATTTTGATGAAAATTCATTTGGAGTTGATGATGAAATAGACGAAGGCGACGAACAGGTACGGCAGCTTATGTCTACACCTGTTGAAGAACTTGAATTGACGGTTAGGTCATCAAATTGTCTGCGTCTTGCGAACATAAAAACGATTGGCGAGTTGATCCGCAAGAGCGAAGATGATCTAAGCAAAACAAGGAATTTTGGAAAAAAGTCGCTGGAAGAGATCAAAGAAAAACTTCAAGATTGGAATCTATCGCTTGGAATAACAAATAGCAATGAGCTAAAAAATGCCGTAAAAATCGGCTCTAAAAAGGAAATAGAAGATGAAGCATAAGCGAGGTTTTAACCCTTTAGAGCGTATGGCGGCGCACCGCAAGGCGCTGCACAGGAATATGGTAACGTCGTTGTTCAGATACGAACGCATACGTACAACTAAGGCAAAGGCGCTTGAAATTCGGCGCAGTGCGGAAAAGCTTATAACTAGGGCAAAGGTTGATTCCGTTCATAACAGACGCATAGTTTCCGCACGTCTTTTTGACGAGGGAATTGTTGCAAAACTTTTTACTGATATTGCGGTTCGTATGAAGGAAAGAAACGGCGGGTATACAAGAGTGATAAAACTAGGTGAGCGGTATGGCGATGCCGCCGAGGTTGTGATACTTGAATTAGTGGATTATAAACTCGATACTTCTGAAAAATCTGCTTCTAAGAAAAAGAAGGGAGATAAAAATGTCCAAAGCGCATAGAGGAAAGGGAATACGGGAGTTATTCCAAAGAGGCAGAGGCGTATGTCCTGTTTGTAAAAGAGAAAATGTAAAAGTTCTTTATGAACATGAAAGCGGTGAAACAAAGGTAAAAATTTGTAAGACTTGCCGCGCCGCCCTGAAACATGGAAAGAAAAGCATATAATTATTCTTAAAAGCCGATTGGCTAATAAACATATAAATTTGAAAAAAATATTTTTGTTGTTATGTTTTAGCGGTTTTTTTTACACAGTGTTTTCCGTAGGCGCTCAGACTGCACAATCGGAATTTACAGGTGTTGTTCCGCAAGTTTTAGTACGTCCCATATTAGAAGAAAACCCTATATACCCTTTTGATTCGGTTATCGGCACTTTAAGCAAAGGCGCTGTTTCCGATACACAATTTAGGTTTGCTCAGGATGTACTTCAAGATGTTCTTATAAAAGCGGTAAAATCCGTTCGATTTGCAAATTTACCAAGTAGTGTAGTTGATGATCTGATGAAAAATGTTGTAGAAGTTGCCCCAGAAAAATTCCGCTTGGGCGGCGGCAAGGAAGAGGTTGACGGCAGCATTTCATTTTTATTTAGACTGGTTGGCAAAGAGCTTAATGCCGCAGGTGAGTTGTATATCCGATCCGGCGATGACAACAAATGGATACTTGAAGATTTTATTATTGAAGACCCATCGCCGGTAAACTCCGGCAGCAAGATACACGATTATAACTATTCGCCTTACGAGCGCTTTTATTAAATTTGCCTGTACATTTGATCGGTTAGAGGTTCTTTGGAAATAAGCACGGAACAATTTGCTTCAATCATTACATTGCGATGAATGTTTGAGATTATATCCTGAGGCTCGCGGTCTTTTTCCCAGCCGCCCAGAATTATTAGGTCGGCTTTTTTTTCCGCCGCAGCGTTTACGATCTCCGTGCAAACCGCGCCGGTGCGTAATTCCGTTTCAATTTTAACTCCGCGCGCTTTTGAAAGTTCATCGACAAACGAAAGATAACGTTTACCGTTAGCCGTTAAATTTTGCTCGTAGTCGCTGCTTTCTTCCCGAACAAAAACATTGACTGATGCAAGCTGACATATAGTATCTGTGTCTACAACATAAACGGCGGTAAGCCGGCATTTGTTGTGCTTAGCCAGCATTATCGCGTACTTTGCCGCATGCACGGACGCGCCGGAACCGGAAATTGCTACAATAATATTTGTTATAAGTGGCTTTTGCATTATACCTTCTTTTAAAAAAATATTTTTATGTGTTCCAAATCCGTTTTGTTGATAAGTTTTACCATCATAACTCTTTCCGATGCCGAATATGCCCAGCCCGGAGAATTATAGTCCTCAAATTGAGGATCAGAGCGGTAGTCCATATCACGCATCTGTATTTTTGAGAAGGGGCGTAATCCTAAAATAAACAAGTAATGCGGCTGATTAAGGGGAAACCTGATGCCGAAATCCAGTACGCCGTTTGTAAACGATGCTCCTATTGCCGGGGACATAGTCCAAATCCATACATTACGCATAACGGTTCCGGCTCCAACAGTATGAGGGTAAAAATCGGATAGACGGAGCATGGGGTAAACATTTACCGAAGAAATCAATTTTGTTTTTTCGGCCGGTACAAAACCTTGTCCGGAAAACTCCAGTTTTTCGGGCAGCTCTAATTTTTCTGTTGTAAGGTCAAGACAAGAAAGAACAATAGACCTGCCGACAGCCGCCCATTCGCTGTTAGAGCACGCTTCCCCATAGGCGGTAACAGCAATTCCAAGACGCAGGTTGTACATAACATCAACAGAATTACCCTGCATAACAAAAATCTTTTTACCTTCTTCGGTTTTTATTAAATCGTCGGCCATAAGAGCAAGGCATATTTCGACATATTTGTTAAAAGGGTTATACGTATCCTTATTCCATGTGTCCCATGTAATCCAGCCTTCAAAAATACCGGCGCAAAGATCACTGGTTATACGTTCCGGGGGCAGTGAATTTATGAAATTAATGCCGTCTTTAAATAGGGTATCATTGCTGCGCTGGGCTAGATACTCAAAAGCCCAATCTTTTCTTAAAAAATCTATTGGGTTATCTTTTAAAATTGATGTTAGTTCATCTGTCTTTTCACGTTCGGCGGCAACGATACTACGCAAGGCAATATCAAGGCGTCCCAAAAACGGCGAAGAACGGTACGTCCGGTTGGGGCTATTACGGAAAGAAGCGGGAATGTTGTCAACTGCGGAATGCAGGCTGCCCCTTCGTGCCGCTTCTGCAACATAGTTCATTATCAAAGTTTCGTCATTACCACCCGCAAAAACTTGTTTTTCCCAAGCGGCAAAGGTATTGTCACACCAGAGAACAAGAATCTCGTCATAGCGTGTTTTTTGCATAGCGCCTGAAATAATATATTCAACAGGATTAAATGTATGTTCTTCCGGCAAAATACGGTATGCAACAACAGGGTCATTGTGGCTTACCGCTATAGTCTTCTCCTCTATATCAATTATGTCGCGGTCAAACGTATAATCCTGATTGTTGTATCTGACTAAAAACGAAAAGGCATCGTCTTTAATGATCTTTGTTTTTTTTAAGGGTTTAAACGGAATGTTTATGCTGGACGTTACAGGATCTATAACGCCGCTTATTATCAGCTCATCTCTCCCTTCAACCCCCTGAACATAGAAAGACACCTCCTGCCCGTCGGAAAGCTTAAAACGTACAGCCTCGTTTGAAGGGATCATAGCAACCGGACTTAACGGAATTTTATTCCCCTCCAAATCTATTTTCGCCAAGCCATTTGAGTGTGTAGACGAAAGAATAAATTCCATTCCGCCGAATACCACGCTTACCCCGTCCTCAATAGGGTATTCGACATTTAAAATTCCGCGCTGTTTTATATTTGAATCTTTTTGGAAGCTGCCGCTTATGCGCAGATCGCCTAACGAATGATTAAAAGACCCCATTCTTGCAAATTGAACAAACGCCAATAAAAAGAATACGGCGCAGTAGAGAACCAGAAGCTCCAAAATTTTTACAGTGATACGTTTCTTCATCTGTAAAATGGTAGCAAATTCGGCTAGATTCGTGCTAGCCCACTTTAAATGAATGTCCCCATTGATTGATGAGGAGCCACTCCAAGCCCGTCTGTGTGCCTACCATCTCGGCCACAGCGAGCATACAGAATGACATTTTCCAAGGCTATTCGTAAACGGTTAAAAACGGACGCAAAAACGTCAGAAATTATTTTTTGTTTGGAGGAAAAAAGTCCGGTAACTTATAGCCTTAGCCGTTTTGATCAAAACCGGTTCGATGTTATGCGTTCCTTCGATGGCGTTATATAGGAACGTCCATACACAAACCCACGATACAACGGCTATGTTTATTTCCATAAATTTCTCCATAAACATACTACTTACATAGTTATACTAAGAATAATTAAAAAATTTGTCAATAGCTTTATTGACAGATGTCCGGCGTTTGGCATTTACTGTAAGTGTGGACACAAAATATATTGATTTTTATGCAAATGAGCTGGTCGAACAGTACCCCGTATTGAAGGGTATCGAGGGGCAATTTAAAGAGGCTGCTACACTGTTAATCGAAACATTTGCAGCCGGAAAAAAACTCTTAATCTGCGGAAATGGGGGGAGCGCCTCAGATGCCGAGCATATCGTGGGCGAATTGATGAAGGGCTTTTGCTCTAAACGTCCCTTGCCTCAAGATATTCAAAAAAAAATTGCCGCAGCAGCCCCTGATTTAGGCGCGCATATTGCAGCTTCACTTCAATGCGCATATCCCGCAATCGCGCTTGTATGTCATACTTCGCTTAACACAGCCTTTTCAAATGATGTTGATGCATCGCTCATATATGCCCAGCAAGTTTTAGGCTACGGTACGGCGGGAGATGTACTAATAGGAATTTCCACATCGGGTAATTCAAAAAATGTTATTGCGGCGGCGATAACGGCAAAAGCATTAGACTTAAAGGTCATAGCCCTTACCGGAAAAACCGGCGGAAAACTGGCATCTTACTGCGACATACTGTTAAATGCAAACGAAACGGAAACCTATAAAATTCAGGAATTACATCTGCCCATATACCACCGCCTCTGTCTTGCCGTGGAAAGAACGCTCACTCCATATTGATGGTACGTCTACCCGGACTATCCGTTTCTTGAAGAAATGAAAATATTTAACTTGACAATGACCGATCTCGGTGTGATAATGATGTGATAACGTTTGCAGTATTTTTGCAGAACGTAAACATACGGTCTTCAAGGAAGAGGATCAAATATTTTAGGAGGCTTTTATGAAAAAAGCATTAAAGGTAATGGCGTTAATTGTTCTGGCTGGAGCAATGCTGTTTGCTGCAGGGTGTAAAAAATCAACCGGGACATTGGTGGGTTATGTTTGTAATAACTTCAATGACACTTTCCAGGGTTACATCATGGAAAACTTCAGAGCGTACTTTGAAGGAAAGGATCAGTACAAACTGGAATTTCAGGACTCTCAGGAAGACGTGATCAAACAACAGGATCAGGTGAACAATCTTATCAATAAAGGGGCAAAAGCCATAGTAATCGTGCCGGTAAATACAAATGCCGTAGACCCAATAATCGCAGCTTGCAGTAAGGCAAAAGTGCCTCTGATCATGGTAAACCGCAGTCCTTACAATGATGCGAACAAACCGCCAGCCGGTGTTTATTATATCGGTTCTGTTTCTGTTGACGCCGGCAGGTTCCAGGGTGATCTTATGAAGAAGCTCTTAGGCGGCAAGGGCGGCGTTGCTATTCTGTTGGGAAAACTTGATAACGAAGCTACTGCCGAAAGAACACGCGGCAATAAAGAATCTCTTGCGGGAACAAGCATACAGATTTTGGCGGAAGAAGCCGGTGACTGGCAGCGCGATCAGGGTATGACCAAGACGGAAAACTGGCTTACAGCCTACGGTAATAAACTAAACGGCATACTTGCAAACAATGACGAAATGGCTATAGGCGCGTATCAGGCCCTAAAAGCGAAAGGACGTACCGACGTTGTTGTTATGGGCGTTGACTTGATACCCGATGCTAAAACCGCAATAGCGAACGGCGAATTGGCGGCCTCGGTACTCCAAGACGCTACAGGACAGGGAAAAGGCTCCGCCGAATATGCGGAAAAACTCATAACCGGCGCATCCCTTCCGGCGATTAGCTGGGTGCCTTATGTTCTTGTAACAAAAGATAACTTAGCGCAGTACCAGTAGTTAATAATAATTAGCAGTGAGTAGTGAATTAGTCACTACTCACTGTTACAAAGGAGTTATAATGCCTGAATATTTACTTGAGATGAAGAACATTGTAAAAAATTTCCCCGGTGTAAAGGCATTGCACGATGTTGAGTTAAAAGTGGGATATGGGGAAATTCACGCACTGATGGGAGAAAACGGCGCGGGTAAATCGACGTTAATGAAATGTATAGCCGGTATACATAGTCCTACAAGCGGTGAAATTATTTTTGACGGCAATAAAATTGAACACTACAATGCCGCGCAGGCAATCAAAATGGGTATCTCTATGATTCATCAAGAGCTTACGCCTGTCGCTTTCCGCCCTATTATGGAAAATGTTTGGCTGGGCAGAGAACCATTAAACAAATTTGGATTTGTTGATCACAAAAAAATGTATGATTTGACAAAAGACGCTCTTAAAGAGATAGAGCTGGACGTAGATCCCAAAACATTGATGGAAAATCTAACCGTAGCAAAGATTCAGATGATCGAAATTGCTAAAGCAGTTTCGTCTAACGCAAAACTAATTTTAATGGATGAACCTACGTCCGCTTTAACCGAAAAAGAAATAAATCAACTTTTCTCAATTATTAGAAAACTACAGAGTCAAGGAAAAAGTATAATATATATTTCCCATAAGCTGGATGAAGTTTATCAAATTACAGATCGTATAACAGTATTCCGGGATGGCGCTTATATAGGCAGTGAAAAAACAAAAGATTTAAAAATAGACAAACTTATAAACATGATGGTAGGACGTGATGTTAATGAGCTTTTCCCGAAAGTGACCTGCGATATAGGCGATGTCCGCCTTGAGGTGTCGGGACTTTCTCATCCCAAATACTTTAAAAATGTTTCATTTACCGTGCGGAAAGGTGAGATTTTTGGAATCGCGGGACTTGTAGGCGCGGGACGAACCGAAGTTGTCGAGACGATTTTCGGCATGAGAGAAAAACTTGACGGTAAAATATTTATCGACGGAAAAGAAGTAAAAATAAACAATCCAAGGGATGCTATTAAGAATGGCATGGCGCTTTTAACGGAAGACAGACGGGCAAACGGTATATTCCCGATTTTAAGCGTTCACCTGAATATAGCCATTGCGAATATTCCTAAGTACTTAAATAAAATGTGTTTGATTAGGACAAAAGCGTTAAGTGGTGATGTAACGGATTACGCGGAAAAAATTCAAGTAAAAACCCCAAGCATGGATCAGCTTATACAAAATCTGTCCGGCGGTAATCAACAAAAAGTTTTAGTTGCCCGCTGGCTTATGACAGACCCGGACATTCTGTTTTTGGACGAACCTACACGCGGTATTGATGTCGGCACTAAG
>BNVA01000074.1 GCA_025997755.1 Spirochaetia bacterium
CCAAAATATCAACAATGCCGTTATAGCTCCAGACCCCAAGTCCGCCTAATGAATTCATTACATCGGATAATGATACACTTAGTCCGCCTGCACCTATATTCATTCTAAAACCATTATCACCCAAGTGCATTTCAAGAAAACCGCTATTTAATTTATTATGATTTATTTCTGCTTTAACTATATCGCTCAAGTTTAAAAGATTTAACGAAAAGTCTTTGGTAATAGCATAATTAACAGCTTGTCCTGCAAGTCCGCCCACAAGTGAATTTAAACTTGCAACATCACTGATATTTTTTTGAGAGAACGCTAATAGTTTTTCGGGTATCTCATCAATAAAATTACCCATATTTAATTGAGTCAACATTCCGCTTGTAAAAGCGCCGGCAAAACCGGTTATTGCGGATATAGCGCCTGATTTAAATCCTTCGCTCATTATATTTTGATCAAAACCAAAACCGCCGTCATGCGAATAAGTTATTGCGTTTATAGGACTTGTAATTAAACTTGAAGCTGTTGTTTGTACTGCCGACAAACCGCCCTGTGCAATCGTATTTAGTCCGCCTTTTCCCAAGCTGCTTGTTACGGCAGCGCCTACATCTTTAAAAGCGCCTCCTATAAGCTGCGATGCAAAAGTTGTTAGTGTTTTTTTACCAAACTCAAATCCCATTTCATCCCATTCTTTATACCCGCCAAATCCGTCCAAAACCATAAATGTAGCATCATCCGACATGTTTATTGCCGTCAAAATCGCAGCTCCTCCAATTATAGACGCTCCGCCTGAAAAAGGCGCTGCAATGGCGCTTGCGACAACAACCGCCGCCTGTATTCCTACATCAACTACATCCCTAATGGTGGGAGCTTCAAACCAACTGTCCCTTGAATCCCATATAGGTTTATCCCAAGATGATATACTTGTAAGTGCAATTCCTGCAGCCTCTTGAACTGTCCAATAATAATAATTGCTCAACAAACGTCCTAGCTCGCCTTCTCCCTTATCATAAAAAAGCGTATCAGGAGTATGATCCGCATTTGGGTTATCAACCATGATCGGTGCATAGCCTATATGTTTTCCAAAATAACCGGGATTAATTGTTACCTGTTGAGTACGTACAAGATCGTTATGCGGAATTGTAATTGTATTATAATATAATTGTGTTCCTTCATCTGTAACTATTTCATAAGTTTCTTTTTTATATTCCGTCCACCGGTTATAAATATCAATATTCTTTTTTTCCGCTTCTTCATCAGATCTGCCGAATATTTTCTCGGCTTCTTCTTTTATTTCTTTACTTGCCGCATCTATCAACGCTTGAATAGCAAACGATTCAAGACCGGCTAAACGTTCCTCTCCTAAATCTGTCTTTAAAACTATAGGCTGCATTTCATATAATTTATAACCTTCCGTCCACACTGTCTTTTTCATTACCGGATCTACAACAGTAGAATTTTCGATAATTTCTTTAACATAATTATCACCCGATCTATTCCAGCCGCCCTCCAGTATAAATGTATCATCCATACTTTCCTTAAAATTTAAATTAGCCTTGTTAACAGCCTTTTTTAGTTCATCCATTGCCGTAAGCGCAATTCGCCTTGCGTTTGCCGCGATTATCTTCGCTTCACGTGCCGCAAGTTCATCATTTGTTTCTTTTGCAAGTTTTATAGCGGCAAGCTGAATATTTCCCGTATTCCATAAATCGGAACCGCTCATTCCGCGCAGTATATTTGTTGAACCCGTATCAGCCGAATTATTTAACGCGGAAAATGCCTGCCCGCTGTTTATAATGCCCGCACTATTCAATAATTCATGCAGGGTCTCTTGGGATTGCATGATACCGTCCGGCGTACTTATAAAACGCGGATCACGAGTATCAAAAGCGCGCGCTCCGTTTTCCGCATCGGAACCCAGCAATTTTAGTATTACACCGGTTGAAGTATTGTTTGCCGCTTCTGTCGCCTTGGCAACCCATTCAGCCTTATCCTGCAATCCTAACAAATATGCTTCTTCCCATTCTTCCGAAGTCTGACTGTAACTTTCATCAAACTGTTTTTTCCATAAAGAATATTTTTCCCTCATATTTTCCGTACTTCGCTTGAAGTCATCCCTTCCCATCGACAGTATCAATCCCGACGCTTCTTTCCATGCACTTTGTTTCTGATACAGATCATATACCTGCTGTTCCCATTCTGCTTCCCTAGCCTGATATTCGGCGCTGTATCTGCCGTTATACGCCCTTGTTATTATATCAATCAGTTCACCGCTTAACAAAACATAATCGGAATGATACGCCGTTGGATCATTCATCAATAAATTCAAATTTGAAATTAACGTATATCCCATATTCTCAAGATGATTCTTTCTAGCCGGTGCGGAATCACCATATACCGTTGATATTGAATTTTCTATATCAATCAAATTGTTATCGCCATTAATATATTCTGATATTAGTTCTCTAAGTTCATCTTGTTTATTCTTTCGTTCTGTTTCTTCATCTATCCATTCTTGTTCAAGATTTCTTTTAGCATGTTCCCTCTTGCCGCGGCTCCACTGCGATAATTGCTTTAATGCATCCTGAACATCATAACTTTCCGGCAGTGTATCCATCTCGTTCCAATAGTTCTTTAGTTTATTTATTTCGGCATTACCTATAGTTCCTACGGCTCTAATCGCCTTTTCAATATCGTTCCATTGAATGATATTGCCATCGTTCTTTTTTCCTTTCAACAAAGATAATCTTTCACATGAATTAAGATATTTTTCATAGGAATCTGAAACATTATCCACGGTTGTTTCCAAACCTGAAAAACCGTTATGTAAATTCTCTACATAATTCCCACGCGCTCTATCAAGTTCGTTTCTTGTGTCTCCTATTACATCACGGGCATTACGATATTCCAAAAGAAATACTATGGATATTGCCTCACCAAGAATTGCCAACGGCAAAAGCCTCCTGACATTTGTATCTGCCGAATCCCTTTCCCTTGATGCATAATTTTGAAGATGCTCATATTCAACAACTCTTGATTGATATGAAAATGCTTTTGAATTTAAACCGCCATAGCCGTTTAATGTAAGTATTGTATAAAACTCTAAATTCTTTTTTTCGGCAGAGGATAATGAATTATATGCTTCCGCTTGGTAACCTAATAGATTTTCATAAGAATAAACTTTTTCGTTTACCTTCCATTTTTCATGTCCGTTAAACGCTATTTGCATTGAACCCAGATTTCCGGTTCTTACTCTTTGATCCAACATATAATAATTATCTAATATCTTTATGCCGCTGTTCTTCATTTGCAGATTGGCGATAATATAATCGCGTGCCAGGCTCCATTGGCAGTACTTTTCGTAACTTGTTATGGTTTCATCCATATAGCTGTTAAGCTCTCGAAGCGCCATCTCATACTCTGACGATTTATATGTTTCAGTGCCGCTTCTGCTATTTGGTGAAAAATATTCGTACAACGTCTGTGTTATGGATTGCGAGGCATTGTTAAGTTTAAAATCACTGCTTCGTGAAAAACAAAGCCTGCCCTGATTATCAACGGTAATAATATCAATTAAGTTATAATTTGATTTATTTGAAGGCGGTAAATATCCTTCCTGTATGTTAAATCTTCCGCCAAATTCATTTAAATAACCGGAATAACTCTTGTATAATTCATCATTCCTGCCTGTTTCATCTATTACGGCAGAATCAAGTTCATCGCGCATTTTTGCTGTAAACAGCATTCTTTCAAAACTTTTTCTATATTCTTCGTAAAGGGCATTATAAACAGAATTATTAAAAGGCCTGCGAGCTTCGCCATTACTGTAAATATCTGATATTGCCGCAAGAACAATTCCGGCTCTGTCATATTTTTCTTGACAATAATTTAGTTCCTCTTTCGGATTTTTGTATTGTTCACCAAGAGGGATATTTGTTTCCGCCGCTTCCAAATAAGCGGTACTTGCCCATCGTCTAATTGCATCTTGTTTCTCATATTCAAATCTTGTTTCATTAATTAGTTCATAACTTTCTTTTGTAAGCGTATATAGATC
This sequence comes from Spirochaetia bacterium, assembly GCA_025997755.1. The sequence goes on from BNVA01000074.1 coordinate 4,043, forward strand.
ATCATAAACTTTGCCTTTATCCGCCAGCAGTTTTGCATAGGTTTCATAAGAACTTAAAATTGTTCTATATGCTGTATTTTGTGTTTCGATTTCCGCCTCAAGCTGCTTCATATTTGCCGTTATATTACTTTCTGATTTTGCTATTTGATAACCTTTTGAAAGCCTTAAAATTTCATTTTCAAGACTATCTTTATTTGCAAAAATTCTCGTTAATGCTGATATTTCGATATTCACTCTTTCTTTATACAAATATTCAACAGGCGAGAGATCATTATTATTCCATTCATAGGATGTATCTAGTAAATATTTTTCAACTGTCTGCATATATGTTTCAAGAAGCAGAGAATTCATATTGCCGTTTTTTAAGCTTGAATTAAGTTTTGCCGTATAATATTCCGCTGTCTCAAATTTATCCGCCAACATACCTTCTTGGATAGTTGCCGCGGCTTTTATTTCGATATTTTCTACCGGTTTCCCCACCGTTCCTGCGGGAATCTTTTTATCATCTTCCTGACTTTTATTATAATCATCCAGCATTGCGGCAGTTATATACTCACGCCAATTTTTTTCGTTATACAACATAAAATCCCGCTGTTCTTCAATTTTGACTAAAAATAAGAGCTCATTATAAAAAAATATGGTATATGGTTTATATTCATTGTAAGCATCTTCACTCATGGTCATTTGAAACTTAGCACTGTTATAATTCAATTCCGTATTATCTTTTAATACGGTTGTTGAAATGCCTTTGTATATAGTCCATGCCGCCATATATTCAATAAAGGAGCTCTTCCATTGTGAATATTCACTCCGCATCCAACCGGGAAGATTATCAATTAAAGAATCCATAGATGTAATTAGGAGCGCCGTATTTTCAGTTATATCACCGTCTTGTGATGTTAGTTTTTCTGCCAATACCTTCATTCCCGGAAAAACTTCCACCGTTTCAATACCGTAATCTGCAAATAACTGCGAAAAGCTCCGTATTACAAGGTCATATTTTTCTTCTATTACGCATTTTGAAAAATCACCTGTTTCGTTGTAAGCATTTAATAGATTTTCACTTTTCTCATACTCAGCAATAACGCTGTCCAATAGAATATAAATTATATACTCAGGGATATTACGATCTGCATATTCTTTCCAACATTCATCAAGTATTTCTTTATTTCTTAATACATTCAACTGTAATTGATATTTTAATCCGCTGTTATTCAAAATTGTAAAGTCTGCTTCATCATCAAGATTTAATTCATTCATGTACCATTCTTTTACAGATACGGAAGTTAATAACCGTAGACCGGAAATTCGTTCCTCGTATTTTCTCACCTGTGAATCTCTAGCCGCAGATATAGCGCTTACCAGAAATTCATTATAATTTTCAAATGAGTTTTCAAATATTTCCTCAATTAGAGTGTCTTTATTTTCTATAATTTTATTTATTACGATATAATATTCACTATCCATGGATATTCCAAAGCTGTCTATATTTAAGTCAAATTCCATTTGGGGATCGGGGATATTTATTGAATTTATACTGTTCAATAATTCATTCACTGACAACTTTATACCGTTATCACCGGCTATCAGCTCTTTTAGTTTTTTACTGCCGCCTTCCGCAATTTCCGCAAATCCAAGTTCCCTTGCCCTTTCCAAATAATTAAAATAAATTGCATTATCGCCGCTCTGTTTTAATAAGTTATTAAGCCGTAATAACTCGGTATACTTTGCCGCAATATCATACAAAACATAGTTCTTATCCTCAACAGATTTTATCGCTACTAACACAGAATATTCTTTGCTTAATTCTCCGAGTCTATTATTAATCGCATTTAACACTTCACCCGCATTTTGTATTTCTGTTTTAATATTTTCAAGCTCATTGCCTGCCAGCATTAGTCCTTCCTGTAAATCGTTGTAAACAGTCAAAGCATCATCGTATTTTTTCTTAGCATCTTCCCATTGTTTTAGACTCTCTGTATTAGTAGCTCTGGAAGCTGTTAATTCTTCCGCATATTTATTTACCGTCTTTGCTATTTCAAGGCGTTTATTCCAATAATTTGCAACAGCTTTCGCCCTAATCAATTCTATTTGATATTCATCAAGATTAAAGTCTTCGCTGTTTGCATTTTCATTAAGAATATCCGCAAGATTACCGCTTCCCATTACAAGCTGAAAATCATTTACAAGGGAATTTCTCGCATCAACAGCTATCCCTAAATATTTATTGTAAAGGTTATACCAATTACCAATTTCATTTAATGCATTTAATTTTATATTCAATAGTTTATTTTCTTCTCTTAATTCTGCCTTCAAATCTTCATCTTCACTGTCGCGTATAGTTAATTTATTATCTTCAATCGTTGAACTTACATCTCTTGTCTGTGTAGTCAGCCAATACTGAAAACCCGTACTTTGTATTGATGGAATTACAGTACCATCAATATCTTTACCCCAAAAAGCAATATTCTCTTTTGCCGCTGCCGTAATGTTACCGCTTGTTAGATATGTATTTACCAGTGCTGTGGCTCTTTCTGTTCCTGCCTGCATTCTAAATAATGCATCCTTTTCAAATTCTATTCTTGCATCTGTTATTGCCTTATTTAGTTTATCGGAAGCATCAAAAAATAATTTTTCACCGGCTTCAAACAGAGCTTTTGATTTATTTTCCCATTCACTTCTTTCTTTCTCTAACGTATTAAATGCCAGTGCCCATGCATCTTCGCCTTCTTTGTACAGTTTAGCGCTGTCCTGTTCCCACTCAATTCTTCGTACAAAAAAGTTTTCTTCTGCATCCTGCCAAGCCTTTAATCCTCTTGAAAATTGTTCTTTATATTCAGCAAGCCATTCCTCTCCTGCCAAAGAAAGATCTTCTGTGCCCGCACCGGCGGCTTCTATTCGTTCCGAAAGCAAACTAATGCCTTCGTTGCACAACGCTTCTGTTGTGCGTATAAGGTCTCTGCTTATTATTGAGGCAGATTCTCTATCAGACTTTTGTCTAAGGCTTAATATATCGCCGGTTCTATGTACAACAAAAATATGTTCTTCACGCGAATTAATAACCGCCATTTCCTGCAGTATTGAGTTTCGTGTATAATAAACATAATTGCTAAATATTTCGTTAAACTTTATTTTATCGTCATCATTTTCTAAATATGTTAACAGCTCAGGAAAAATACCTTCCAACTGCATATTTCCGCTGTCTACACTATTTTGACGAATTATATCAAAGGTCGATTTCAATACTTCTTTATCACGGTTAAGATCACGTTCGTCAGGACGGATAATTAAAGGATCGCCTGTACTTTCATCATAAATAATATTCCCTTCGCTGTCTGTATGATATAGTAATTCTATATTTTGATTGTATGCAAAATCATTTACATTAAATGCCGATGACGAGACTATATCGCTTAAAAATTTATTTACTATCCATTGCATCCAACGTTCCTGTAGTTGATTTTCACTCCAGTTAAGAAGGATGTTTTTTGCTTCTTCAAATTCATTTTTATCACTGTATAAATCAAAGGCATAGTTTTCCCATTCGGATTGTGCAATTATAAGACCATGTTTAGCTTTTTCAAGCCAGCCTTCGGCGGAATTCTCTCTATCCGCAATGCTAAAATGAAAATCAAAAACACCACTGTTTAATCCGTGAATTTTTGATTTATCCGAATCCGGCATTTGAATTGCCGGAAGCTGTACTGTTAATAAACAAATTAACACAAATAAACTGATTAACCGTTTAAAAACCGCTGCTCCGATTTCTCTATAGTATTTTACTTTCATAATGTCCTCCATAAAGAGGAACTATGTCCCGCTACGCGAAACTTCTTACCGATAAAAAATATTTCTCTTTAAGGCTGATAAAGCCGGAATCACCGTTATTGATAATATGAACGAAGATGTAACGCCAAAACTTGTTACAATAGACAGTGTTTTTATAACTGTGTTTGTTCCTTCATTCAAAAATATGAATGGCAGGGAAGCCATTATTGTAGTACCTGTTGTTGATAATAACATAGGTATTTTTTGTCTTATTGCTTTATATATGACGCCCTTTTCCTTACGGACAGCATCAACTGTTATAACTGCGGAGTTTACCGATATTCCGCTTACAACAATCAAGGCACAGGCTGCTGCCGAATTGAATGCTTGCCCTGATAGTATCAAATATAGTACCGGCACGGAAATTGAAGGCGGAATTATTGACAGAACGATCAACGGCAGATAAAACGATTCATTAACTGCGGCAATTATCATATAACAAAAAAGTACTGAAACAAGAAAATAAAATACCGTACCGGAAAGAGCCTCTGCATTATCAACAGCTTTTTTGTCAAACTCTATAACATAACCCGATGGTATTACATTCCTGTTTATGTACGGCATTACAGTATCCCGGACTTTTCTTGCGTCTGCCGGTTTTGTTTTTATAGATATTGAAGCGGCTCTGCGCCGCCCCTCCCTTCTTATCATAGAGGGTTCAAAACCTTCATTTTGGAAACTAACCGCATCAAATTTTATTATGTTTGAATCAACTCCGGCGTATAAAGAAATGCTTTCTAAATCGGATTTTGTTTGTTTATTTAAGCCGCTGCCTCTGATTCGCACATCAACCTCTTTTGAAACCATACCTGAATTCGATATTGAATTATCAAAACTTATACGTTTGTATGCAACCGGACCAAATACATTCCAGCGTGCCGCTTTCGATAGTTCCGAAAATATAAAGTCCATGCCGGTCTGTTTAGAATATTCGCTAAGACGCTTTCTGTCCGGTATGAACGTTATGTTTGGACCGCCATCTTTAAAATTTAAAACCGTTTCTTTTACAACCGGAATAGTAGAACATATTTGTGCGGTTTCTTTTGCAATCTGCCTGCACTTTTCATCTTCGTCACCGAATACAGTTATTGTCCATATACGATCATTTTTAGTGTTTTCTGGTATATATATAAATCCGCCGTATAGTTGTTCATTTTTGATGACTTCTCTAACATTAACGGCGCCGGTTTCTCTAGTGTTAAAACTTACAAGGATATTACCGGAACCACTGCTTGCTCCTGTCTGTACATTCTTGATTCCTTTATGTAATTTTATTTTTGCCGCCCATGCCGCTAACCTTGTATCAATTATATCGGAGCGTAAACCGCCTTGAAATTCAGCCTGAGCATAAATTGCACCTTCTGCTTCCGGCATGCCGGAAGCCACACCTATTATCAGCAAGACAAACATACCGCATATTGTAATAATAAGAGCTGTACCACAGACAATAAATGGATGTTTTACACTAATATTCAAAATCAAACCAAAACAACGTACAAAACGCCGGTGTAATTTTTTTATGCTATGCGCTTTGATAATTTTATTTTGGAAACGATAACTTTTTATAGTATCCTCTGCACCAAAGGAAAAATAGAA
>BNVA01000075.1 GCA_025997755.1 Spirochaetia bacterium
ACGATTAGGGAGACTGCAATACTTAATCCTGCAAAAAAGAGAAAAAAACGTGTTCTAAGTCTGTCCAAATTTTTCATACTAGCTCCTGCAATTCCGCTGATAATCTTCTTTGATACTTTCAAGCATCCAACTGTCATTTTGCACATCGGCTAGATTTATAACTTCAAGGACTAAATCTTCTACATGCTGCATAACCAGGAAGTCGCCCTTTGTACTGCCGGGTAGAATGCCGCTCCATATAAAACCTAGATTTTTTATACCGTTGTAGGCATAGAACCATGCGGTATCGGATAAATTTAAATAGATGACCCATGTTTCAACAGCGGCGAAAGACGGGTTAGACATAATTGCTTTTATTGAATCTGCAAAATCACAGGCGATGCTTATGCCGGTTATTAAACAAATTTTAAAATTCTCATTTCTTTTTACCTCTATGCTGCTTTTTTCGCATAAAACAGTTTTTGATAAAACAATATCCGGTATAATATTTAAACGTTTGTATACGCGCAGAATTTTTTCCTGTAATTTATGTTGAGCATCATATTGAGAACCGTCCGGTTGATTATCAAGACTTTCGGCAAAACATATTTGCGCATTGTTACTTTTTAAAGATTTATAATAAACAACAAAGGTTTGACGTTTTGATTTTTGCGCATCAAAATTTTTAAAATTTACGTCGTTTGGTATAAAATTTAAATAAAAGCAGCAGGGAAACAAGCCCAGATTCAAACTTATTTTTTGGCTTGCTGTGTGCAGTGTAACACATTCGGTAAATGCACCGTTCTTATTTGCTTGAATAATTCTATTAAGCAGATCGCTGCATAGTTTATTCGCGATTTGCATACCGCGCATATACAAAGAAACTACAATAGAGCCGATTTCCATAATGCCTGCAAAAGCGCTATCTTCGCTGCCTATAGCGGCACCGGCTACAAACGAAGATTCAACTAAAGGCGTACCGGTTGGTGTTCTGATTTTTTCTGCTACTGCCGTAACGATTATTGTATTTTCGCTTTGTGCATAAGATTTTAAGTATTCAGGGTTATATAGCGCAGTTTTCAAATAGGTATAGCCATAAGTAGAGTATAGGCAGCGTGCAACATTAAGCGCATCTTTAGGACGAAACAAAACAATTTCAATATCGTCTGCCGTTAATTTTTTGATTTCTTCAAGCATTTTATTTTCTGAAAGTTTGTGATCTATTACTTTTGGATCGCTTATGTTTTTTACTATAAGGCTTTCGTTTCCTTTTTGTCCTAAATATCTACATTCCAATATATCTACTTTTTTGGAAGCAAGAAAAAGTCCTAACCCTTTTTCTTTAATCGCATCATCTATGGTTTTTATTTTTTGCGGATTATAACGCGGGGCGGCATCAAGTGAAAATGGTATGCCATTTTCGTGTATAATGATTTCTATGCCGCCTGAAATTTCATTTATTGTTACTTCGATGGATGTGTCGGTGTCATGCGGATCAAAGGAATAATTAACAATATTGGAAAGCACTTCTTCCAACGCAAGGCATAAATCGTTGCTTTCCTTTTTTGAAAACCCTTTTTGCAGACATTGGGTCTCTACAAACGAAAGAGAAGGTTCTATAGATTCTATTTTGCTCTCTAAAATTAGTTTTGCTTTCACAATTAGCTTTTCGCTGTCCTTTTATCTATTATGTGTTTTAGTTTTCCGCTGGGCAGCGTGTATTCCATTTTTGATTCTTCCATTTTTTGCAAAACTATTTCTATATAACCAAATGATAATGCTTCCGCTATTGCCGGATCGTTGTCGTTTAACGTTTGGATAAGATCATCGCTCTTAAAGTTTACATTTCCTGTGCATACCACAAGGCGCTCCTTGGCAGAGTTTACAATATTTTCCGCAATAAGCTGTACTTGTGTATTTTCCAATTTTGATGCAATTATGCCGCTTATTTTTCTGTAATCTAAAAAACACCCGGCAATGCGGAAAATATCACCGCAGCGTCCCATAAGCCTAAACCTGGGGGCGCTGCTGCCGCATTCACAATTACCTTCAATCCAGCAGCCCAAATCGCCTATTTCATAGCGTGATACTTTGTGTCCTTCTCTGTATTTTGGGCTTACCAATATTCTTCCGGTTTCGCCGTTTTCAACAGGATCATCGCTGTCCATTTTTACAATTTCCATATCCATAATACCTGTCAACAAATGATGCACACCATCGCCGCAATAGGAACAAGCGTAACCCATTGGACCTACGTCATTACTGCCGTATCCCATGGACGCAATAATTTTTACGCCAAAAATGCTTTTTAGCCATTGCTTATTTTCCGGTGTCATAAATTCGCCGCCGTAAAATACCTTATGCACGCCTTTGTATGAGGATAGTGCTTTTTCATTTTCGCGGAAAAGTTTTAAAATGTAAGAAGGCATACCCATAACTGCGTTTATTTTTTGTTCGATGATCGCGTTTGCAGCATCTGCGCTGGGCGTTACCTCCGCCATTGGAAAATGTTTTGTGTTTGCAAGTTCAAGAATGCAACCGTAGCTTATAAAGCCGCCGTAAAGATGCCCCGCACTTAATAAATTTATAACACGATCCGTTTTTGGGTCTAAACCAATGCAGATTAAACTTTCTGAAAGAGCGCTCATTTCAAAATGATAATCGCGGTATGAGTATGATGACAAAATTGTTTTTCCGCTTGATCCGCCGCTTTTTACATAGAGTTTTGATTTTTCATCGTCGCCTGCCAATGACATAAAAGCATCTTTATCCATAATGGGTTGACCGGTTTGTTTTTTGTACGTATATGGAGAGAGCGCATCGAAGGTTGCGATTTTATTTAAACCGTCAATTTGTATAGAGATGCGTTTGCAGTACCTTGATAATGCAAAAACCCCATCGTGCGGTTCACCCGCGTAGGAGGCAAACACATTTCCGCAGGATACAATTCTGGTTGCTCCGCATTTTATTAGAATTTCAGACAAATCGTAAACTTCATCTAATGCGCATCCTAATGATACAGTCTGCATAAAGCGGGACATGGGCATTATATATTTTATTAATTCCGCCCGCTGCATAGGCTTTAACCAAATTGTACGGAAAAGAGGGGAGGGTGTAATAGCGGGTTCCCTGCTTATATAAATACGAAAACTTTTATCATCTGCTTCTACAATATCTGTTTCGTCCAAACAACTTCCAAGCTGCACCATTATATTTTGCTGCGTAATTTGTGCGCACTCGTGTACGCCCATTGCAGGCAATGGATATTCCGACGATATTTTTGCAAGCGCTTTTTTTAAGCGAAGCGCTAAAGCGGGAAGTTCATCAAAGCTGCCTTCGTAAAAGAGACACTGCGGGCTGGCACACGCCTGTTGGTTTTCTTCGCAGATGTCGCGGGAAAGATTTTCAAGCATTTTGTCTGTTGCACCTTTTGTGGTTAAATATGCAAAACTTAAATGATGCCCCCATGCAATTACAGGCGTTGATGTTGCGCTGCGTATGTTTTCTATCGCGTCTGTTCCGCCCCACGCAACAACTGCGGTAGAAAAATCAAATAATCTGTTTAACACATCTTGTTCTTTTGAAGAAATGTCCAAAGCATAAATATATTTACTAAGCATGCCTGTTGTATCGCAAAGAATGAGTTTGTGTAACAGAATCGCAGAGAATCCGTTTTCTTTGCTGCTAAGTTTTACAATATTGATATTGCCGCTTAAAAGACCTTCCAGTACACTAAGGGCACCCATACCGGGAGAATTTCCCGCAGCGACATGGCACAAAATCCCTAACGGTTTGTAACATTCCAAAATGTTGTTTTCCAAATTAAAACGTTTTGGAACAAATGGCGTTATGCTGCCCAGCTCATGTTCAAGTTTGTTTATCATATACTCTTTTGAAAAAACACCAGCTAAACCCATTACAGATTCTTTTGCAGTTTTTGGATCGGCAGCATTTTCTATAAGCGCTTTTTCTAAATCGGCATCGCCATTTTTTAATTTTTTGAAAAGAGCGTCGCCTGAATCAAGCAGGACTTGAGTTTCCAGCGGCGTTGTAATATCTCTATGTATGTTGTCAATTATTTTTTCAATGTTGTAGTTGTCAACCAAGACACCTCCAACTAAATGTAATTTTTTCATTTCATAGCCTCCAAATTTTATCGTTTTAGTAATTCCGCGGCGGCAATTGCGCAGCTTTTATTTTTACTTGTTCCTGCCCGACCCGGTATTTCAAAGTATGGCGTTTTTATGCCGCAGCCGCATTTTGACGCAGGATGAAGTACAGCTAAATCACCCATCAGGACACTGTGCGCGGGAGCAGATGTTATGTAAGGGGACACAAATTGTAAGAAGCCGCTGTTACCGAAGGGCAGTACATCAAGCGTTCTAACATCGCGTATAAAAACACGCGACCAAGTAGGTACATGAAAATGATGATTACTACATTCCATGTAGGGTATGCAATGCTCGACAGATCCAAAGCCGTCGCAGAATCTGTTGTTTGGAATGCCCAGTATCTCCTCTCCGGTCTCGTATAATTCTTTTTTTGATATTTCTTTTCCGGCAAAACCTTTCCATCCTCCGCCGAATAATGTTGCCGATTTTGGATTTAGTTTTACCGGTTTTATTTTGAGATCTTTCATCTGCTGCAATGTAAAATAAAAAAATGACGGGAATCCCAGAATACGCACGGGTAAATCCTGTTTCGCATAACGCTGTAAGGCATTTATTATTCCGAATATATCAAAGTCATAGCCGCCCCTGCCGTTTTGTTTCAGCGCGTATTCAATTTCTGCCGGAGGCGAATATTTTGTCATGCGTTTGTCTGTATTCGCTGTTCCCAGCTTTGAGTCTTCAGGAATCTGATACGAATACATTATATAATTTGATTTAGTATCGGGTGAATTAAAACCAAGATAGTCCATTTCAAAATCGATCATTTTAATTGCGCTGCCTAAAGAGCGTTCGTCAAAAAACATTTGGCTTTTTTGTCCTGTAGTGCCCGAAGATGTATAGTGATCTGTAATTTGATCATCGCCGACACTTTTCACAATATGTGTTTTAAAGAAGTCGGCATAGACAAATGGAATTGCTGCGCAGCCTTCTACGGCAGAAAGCGTGTTTATATCAAATTTATTTTTTTCCAAAAGGCGCGAATAAAAAGCACTATGCTCTTTATGAAAAAGCACAATTTCTTTCATAGCCTCTACAAACATTTTATCCGTTTCGGTATCGTGTTTGTAAGCGTCTTTAACGGCACATAATTTTTCTACAGTGTTTATATTATTGTAACTCATTATAACCTCTGGTCTAATATACGTTTAATTTTCCCCGTACGCGGGTTGTGTTCTAACTTTTCGGGCGGAACAAATTCAAAGACAGGCTCGTGTATGTGTCCTTTCTCGTATTCTTCCTTAAAAAAAACACGCTCTTTATACAAGCCGGAAAGAAATTCTTTTTTATGATCGTTTGCAAGTGATGTTTCGTTAGTTGCTGCACGCACGGTAAGGGCATCTTTTCCGTCAGAGTGCGTTATTACCAACTGGTAGTTTAGAATATGTACGCCGCTTACAGACTGCAAGACCGCACGCAGATCATCATAATAAAAAGATACAACACCAACACGCGCTCCCTCTTCACTGCGCCCCTGTAATAAAAATTTGCGGTTACTAACATTTTGCGGCTCCAGCCACATTCCACGGTCGCCAAGCGGATAGCGTATCATAGGCTGCAATCTTCTGTACAAAGATGTTACTATAAGGTTGCCGGTTTTGTTTGTTTCTTCGATGACCTCTCCGGTATCGCTGTCTACAATTTCTAAGCGGCAGACATAATCAAAGGTGCGGTGCTCGTTAAAACCACAAGAGCTGTCACCAAAACCTACAAGCCCGCCGTCTACAAGCGAATAAGAGCCGGAGCGTATCTCAACTCTGCTATTGACCGAATGTATAAAATCACGCTGGTCTTGAAAAAAAGTTTCTCCGCCAAAATATATTTTATTTACAAAAGATATATCAGCGCCGGTTTTCTTTGCGTATTCAAATAAGGAAATAATTGTTGTAGGCACTCCGTTTATAACATTGCATTTATGCTGTTCTATTATATGCAGTATTTCGGGTATTGGCGTTGATCCCATTATAGGATACTCAACAAGCTGTATAGGACAGTATCGTACAAAATCATGAACATACAAAAAAGAAGTATACAAAAGACCGCCGTAAAAGAGGTTTGCAATTTTGTCGCCGCTTTGTACGCCGTTATACATAAACGCAAGCCCGCTTGTGTGGCAGAAAGTTTCGTATTCATCATGGGCAAACACAGAGAATTTCGGCGCGCTTGTACTGCCGCCGCTTTTAAATACTATACCGTCTTCTATAGCGCCTGTAATAACGGTATTATCGCTGCCATAAGAGTTTGCCGCCCAAAAATCACTTTGATTTATTAAAGGCAGGTCTTTTACGGTGGGGTGATCGGTTTTTACATCTTTGTATAACTCACGGTAAAAAGGCGAGTGTTGTTTAGCATAGCGTATGATATAATCTTCGCTGTATAATTTCATCATAAAACATATTCTCCTTCAATTTTTTTTATGCAGAGCATCACAAAAGAAGATGCCGCTAAAATACAGCCATTGATAAACATTAGATCCATAATGTTTATTTTGCTGCTTACAAAACCTACAATCGCATAGCTTAACGGAATAACCGCACCTGCGATGGTGTTTAGTATAGAAAAAAAACGCCCCTGAATAAAAGGCGGCACGTAAGATTGAAATAGTGTCATCATGGAAACATTTACAAAACCCATTCCGCAGCCGAATAAAAACACAAAAATAAAAGACACTATCAGATTATGAGAGACAGCCAGCCCTGCCAACGAGACGCCGCAGAAAATGATAGCGATAAAACCCGCACCGTATCTGTTGTACTTCTTCTTGATAAATCCTGCCAAGGTGCTAAGAACCGCAACGCCGCCGCCCAGTGCAATTTCGTAACCGGACATTAGCAGGGCGCTGCCGTTGTAAACTGTTTTTGCAATTATCGGCAGCGCTAAAACAATCGGGGAAACAAACAGGTTTATTACCGCAAAAAAAATCAACAATGCAAACAAGGCTTTATCATCTTTTACATATTTAAAACCTTCTACAAAGTTTTTCCAAAAAGACGATTTGCTATTTTTTGTATTCGGAACCGTTGCATCATTGTTTGACTCAACCGGCAGCGGCGTAGTTAAACGGAGTACAAAAAATATTGAAACAATATAACATAGGGCGTCAAACGAGAACGCGCCTGCAACACCCAGCACAACAATTGCGGCGCCCGCAAACGCCGCTCCTATCGCTTGGGAAAAAGATGTTATGCCGGACACTATCGAGACTGCGCCGGGCAGTAAATCGGGCGGGACAATGTAATTCAGGCTGCCCTGCATTGAAGTTTCCGCTAACGGCTCGAATGCATAGATCAGTATTGCAAACAGGGCAAACAAAAGCGGAACCGCATTAAAAACACCCAACACAAAAAGTAGAATGGTGATGCCTACAACAATAGCATTTCCCGCAAGGGCTGCAATCATTGTTGTCTTTTTGCTGTAACTGTCGGCAATGGCACCCATAAAAGGCGCGAAACCAAAAGTGCCAATCGCCGTTGCCGCCATGATAATGCCCAGCAGTGAATTTGCATCTTTAAAGTTACTGTCAAGCACCCACCACGAAATAGCCAGCGAGAAAAATTTTGCGCCGACTGTGGAAATAAAGCGTGCGGCATAGAGCCTTGAAAAATCGTTAACTGAAAAAACGCTGTTTGTTTTCAATGGTTATAATATTGCAGCTATATTAGCTTAGGTTGACGTAGATTGAAAATTAAACACATCATCAAGTCCGGTAACTTCAAAAATTTCCAGGACATCATCAGCGACATTGATTATTGTCATCTCACCGCCTCGAGAGCTTAGTTTCTTCTGTGTCGAAACAAGCACCCGTAATCCGGCGGAAGCCAAGTAGCTTACCCCTTTAAAATCAAGGATCAGTTTATCCGATTCGGCAATTGCCGCGTCAACTGCAATGCTGAACTCTTCCGCCGTGGCGGCGCTGAGCTTTCCGCCGATTTCAAAGGTGATAATACCGTTCTTACTGGTTTTAATTATTTCCATCTTTACTCTCCTCTTAGCGTGTGCTTGTATATAGTTAGAATATTCTTATTATTTTCCCGATTATATGTAATATCATCTACCCATTTTCTAGTAATAAAAATACCCAATCCGCCTATTTCTCTGTCCTCCACGTTTGCCATAGTATCGGGCATTTTCTGTTCCAGCGGGTTAAATGCCATACCGGAATCTTCAAATTGTATGATAATGATATTACCTTCACAATTAAACCGTATAATCACATCTCCTGCGCCGCCCTTGTCTTTGTAGGCGTATGAGGCGATATTTATAAAAAGCTCTTCGGTTATCACCGCAATCTGATTGCATATCTTGCCGTGACAGTCATGGGCTTCCATGGCTTTGGAAATCCAGTCAAGAAGTTTGTCAAGCTCTGTTACATCCGCATTAAGGGTAATTTCTCTTTCATATTGAAATCCCTGTCCTCTGTAGCACATAGCCAGTGTCGTAATATCATCGGACTGCTCGCTGCCTTCAACAAAAATATTCACCGCATTGCGTATAGCTTCGTCGAATTCTTTAGTTGATAAATTTCTGAATTTGTTAGCCGCCTGCAAAAACCTATCGTTGCCAAACTGTTCATCCCGGGCATTCATAGCCTCATTTATCCCATCGGTATACAAATACAGTTTATCACCGGGATTCAACTGTAAAAAACTCAACTTATAGCTGCTCTTTTCAAACATTCCTAGTGGAACCCCTTTTTTTACCTGTATAAACTGGTACGGGGTATTTGATACGGCAGTCTCTTGCCTTGATAACAACGGCGGGTTATGTCCTCCGTTTGTGTAGAGCGCCTGACCGGTGGCAAGATCCACAGAACATAAAAAGACGGTTACAAACATACTTCGGGGATTATCTTTGCAGATAATTCGGTTTACATGATCAAGTGCGGCAGCGGGATCGCCATAGTGCATCATTTGCTGTTTAATCAGTGTCTTCGCAATTACCATAAAGAGAGCCGCCGGTACGCCCTTTCCGCTTACATCGGCGATCACTAAAACCAGTTTTGTCTCTTTCTTGTCAAGAAAAAAGAAATCGAAAAAATCACCCCCTACCTCTTTTGCGGTTTCCATTTTAGCAAATACAGAAAACCATTTATGATTTGAAAAGTTGGGAAAAATGCTGGGCAGCATATCATTCTGAATATCCGAAGCAATGTTCAATTCACTATTGATACGTTCCTTTTCCGCAGTTACCTGATTTAGATTATGTATATACTCTTTAATATCCGTGGTCTTGCAATCGTGCTTGCAATTGTTTTCGCCCTGTTCCTCTCCGGATCCCTGACAAGCCCTATAGCAGAACTTGCAAACTA
>BNVA01000076.1 GCA_025997755.1 Spirochaetia bacterium
AACAGCGTGTAACGACGATCCCGACATTATATATTGTCTTGCCACATTTTGCAAAATAACAAAATGATGAAAAATTATTTCAAGAAATTGAAGAAACATATTTAACAAATAAATTTGTTCAAGAAGAGAAATTAAAACTTCATTCAACTGAGAATAACGACAAGGCATTACAATATCTACTAAGAAATAATAAAAATGAGGAATTTGACGATTATTCAAATGTAATCAATAATTATAATTTTTTCAAGAAAAATATTACCGAAGAAAATTATAAAGAAATAAGTTTAGGGCTTTCTAAATTATTGGTCGTAGAAATTTCCCTTGAACGTGGTAAAGATGATCCACAAAAAATATTCGAAAGTCTTAATTCAACAGGGTTAGAATTGTCTCAGGCTGATTTAATCAGAAACTACATTTTAATGGGATTAAATCATATTGAACAAACTGAAATATATGAAAGCTATTGGAAAATAATTGAAAATAATGCTAAAGATGACAGAATTGCATTGGCATCTTCTGTAGAAGATATTCCCAATGTAAGGATTTTGAATTTCGTTTATTTGGCAGACGAAAAGGTATTGTATTTTGCCTCCGATAAAGGAGATGCCAAAGGAAAGGAATTTACAAAAAATAAAAACGTTGCATTTACCACTATTCCTACACGGGGATTGTCACATATTCGGGTTCATTTTGCCACAGTTAAAAAAAGCAAAAAAAGCATTTTTGATGTAAAAGACATTTTTATCTCAAAAATGCCTTGGTACAAGGAAAATATAGAACAAAATGGTGAAAAAATGAATCTTTATGAGATTCATTTTTCAACGGCTATGGTACTTGCGGGGCCGGGTCAAGCGGCAGAAATAGAATTATAAAAATATGGTATAAAACAGTGTTGATATAAAAAATATAAATACAATATATTATTGATATGAATATCGAAAAATTATTCAATCGAAACTTTACGCTGATGGTTATCGGTCAGATAATCTCTTTGTTTGGAAATAGCATTTTACGTTTTGCCCTGCCGTTATACATATTGGACAAAACAGGTTCTGCCGCAACTTTTGGTATTGTTTTGTCAATTTCAATAATACCGGTGATACTTTTCTCGCCCCTTGCCGGTATATTAGCCGACCGTGTCAACCGCAGAAATATTATGGTAGCATTAGATTTTATTACCGCTTTACTTGTAACGACTGCAGGTTTTGTTTTGGCAGATAATAATATAGTTATACTGGTTAGCGCTTTGATGATCTGTTTATCTGTTATACAATCTTTTTATCAGCCGGCCGTACAATCAAGTTTGCCGGTATTGGCATCCGCAGATAATTTATTAAGAGCCAATGCTATTGTAAACCAGGTTGAGTCGATTTCGGGCTTTGCAGGTCCGATTTTAGGCGGATTACTGTATGGCATTTGGGGGATAACCCCTATCATTATAGTCAGTGCAAGCAGCTTTTTTGGTTCTGCCGTAATGGAAATCTTTATAAATATTCCTTTTACGAAACAGTCGAATGAAAATGGTGTTTTATCCATAATAAAAAATGATTTCAAAGAAAGCGTAAAATTCATAAGCAAAAGTAACCCCGCAATATCTAAAAGCATATTGATAATATCATCCTTTAATTTATTTTTGACCTCAATGATAATTATCGGAATTCCGGTGATTATTAAAATAACATTATCGCTTTCCAGTGAACTTTATGGATTAACGCAGGGACTCATGGGCATAGGCGCACTCATCGGCGGTATTCTGGTTGGAGTGCTGTCTTCAAAGCTGAAAATACAGAAATCATGGTTAATTTTATTAGGTGCGACAATCACCACAATTCCAATAGGTATTGTTTTGTTTTTTTCGCTGTCGGCAATGGTTTCTTATGTGATTATAACGGCTTCCTGCGTAATTTTCATGATCATAGGAACAATGCTCGGTATAACAATGATTACTTTTATTCAGAGGGAAACACCTAAACATCTGATTGGAAAAGTTGTTTCTTATGCTATTGCGATAATTACTTGTGCACGGCCAATAGGGCAGACACTATATGGTTTTCTATTTGGCGCGTTATCAGGGCGGCTATACTTGATTATTTTTTCAGCCATAATAATTTCTTCGGTTATTGTAGTAGCATCAAGGAAAACATTTCACCAGTTATAAAATGGAGTATGGGCAAACAGCACATAATATACTCTATGCGAAACTTTTTTGCCACCCATGCGACCTTGATATATTCTTGTGGTTTGAAAACACGCAAGAAAATGACCGCAATAATTCAGGCACGCCGCCATCCTTGGCGGCGCTTCGTAAAATAAATAATTTTCAAACATTTTTAATATGGTTTATAGTTTCTATGGTTTTTATAATACATCCATTCAAATCGTTTTCTATTTCAGTTGCCCAGAAACGCAAAATAGTCCAGCCGTTTGTTTGGTAATATTCATTTACTTCTTTATCACGCTCAATATTACGCTTTATTTTCTTTTGCCAAAAATCGGAATAAGACAATAACAAATCTTCCTGCGATAGAAAATGACGTTCTTTCCAGTCATTACCGTGCCAGAAATCACCATCAATAAATATAACAAGTTTGTATCTTTTTATGGCAATATCAGGTTTACCAAATAGTTTTTTTACATTTTTTTGATAACGTATACCCCATTTCCATAAGGCTTTACGGAAAAATATTTCCGGTTTTGTATCCGAACTACGAATATGGGACATACATTTACTGCGCTGTTCAGGTGTCATTACATCCATTATTTTTTTACTTCATCGGCAAGAAAATCTGAAATTGATTTTGATATATGCCAAAACATTACAGGTGGTATCGCATTTCCTATTTGTTTATAGCTATCAAATTCGGATTCCTCAAATTTAAACGTATCGGGGAATGACTGAATCCGCGCCGCCTCTCTTGGGGTAAACCGGCGGTATAATTCTTTTGCAGGGTCTACGAGTAAAACAGGGTCTCTTGAATTTAAACTTATTTTTGCCAAATGGCTGGTAACGGTAAGACACGGCTCATCGAGATTCTGTGCCAATCCCCTTTTCATATTGTTTTTTGCTTTCTTTAACCCCAATACGGCACATTCAGAAAAATAATATCTTTTATCGTCTATATCAATCTTTGGAACCGCAACCGAAAGCGGCACTTTTTTATCCTCGGTTGTTTTTTGCGGGAATACAAAATCACCTTTTATCCCATGTATATCTTTACGAACAGCTACAATAATAACACGTTCGCGTTTTTGCGGAACGCCGTAATCGGAAGCGTTTATCAAAGAATATGTAACTTTATAACCTTTTTTTTCAAATTCTGAAATGGCTTTATTAAATATCGCTCCGCCATGAAGTGTCTTAAAGCCTTTTACATTTTCGGCAAGTATTATTTTCGGTTGGTTTTTTTCAGCAACACGCGCCATTTCGTTGTATAACTGTGCCCGCTCATCAAAAGGGTTTTTTGTCGGGTTTACCGTGCTGAATGACTGGCAAGGAAACCCACCGACAAGAATATCACAATCCGGTATAGAGGAAGTTTCAATTTTTTTAATATCATCACAGACAACGACTCCGCCAGAAAAGTTTTTTTTGTATGTTGCAATGGCTTTTTCGTCAATATCTGTTGCATAAATAATTTCAAATGGGAGTTTTTCGTATTTCTTTTTATTGTAGGTAAAACTGCCGAGCATTCCTAAATCTGCCCCGCCGCAACCGCAGAATAAAAATATACCGTATCATTATTTATTGTTCTCCAATAAAAACATTATGATAGTGCCATGTTAAAAAATCGCGATCGGGTAAAAATTTTTCCGGCAATGTGATTTTTTTACCATGAAGCCCTTGTATCAAATTAGCTTGTTTGCTCTTGTCATCATTTATGGCTTTTGAAACAACAATTGTATATTCAGGTGTAACCGACATAAGACCTTTATCGAAAGCCCTATCGTGTATTGCCGAAAGGCAAAGTCCATTTGACGGATTCAGCCTCTTATCACTTGCCGTACCCCATGGGACTATATGACTGGCAATAAGAAGACTTGGTATTGCTATACCGCACATACAACATTTGTTTTGGTAACTTGCCAATACAACTTTCCTAAAAAAAGCCTGTCCGATTCTGGCGTTTATCGTTGTTACTTTTGTTTCACCTGAAAAACTATCAGGTATTTTAAGTTTTATTTCTGGTTTATCATCAATGGTTTCAGTAAAATTATATTTTTCTAAAAGTTCAGCACATTCTGCTGTTAGTTTTTCCCAGTCATTATGGAATTCATCCCAAATTTGCTTATCGCCAACTGATACATTACCTAGTCCATGTCGTCCTGTACTTGTTATGGCAGGGTCAAGACTTGCAAAATTCACAAGTTTCATTGCAACAGCCCCCGGAGTCCTACCAATTATATTTGCAAGTTTTATTATGTCAGAATTGCCTGTATTCATTTTCCCAAATGGTAACTGGCAATAAAGATAAAAAGCAAGTTTCAACTGTTCGCTTGTCCATTTTGTACTGCCCACTTTATTATTCTTTGCCCCTTATATTTATCAATAAAATCATGACACAAAATCGTGATGATAGTTTTGAGAACTTAACTTCCTAATGAGTTCTTTCAACGAAGCATTATTTTTGATAATTTCCGTGAGGCTATTCCATGCGGCGACAGCATCTTTCTTTTTTTCATACCACTCGGTAGGAAGTTTGTGTCGGCATTGTTCACCCCAACAAATGCCGCAATATGTTTTCTTGTTGTTGCCGTTTATCGCATTTGTTATTTGCACTCCAACAGTTCCTCCGCAAATCGGACAGGGTTTTAAGCGCTTACGCATTAAGGCCTCAAAGCATCGGCGGAACCGCATTTCCGACCTGACGCAACTGTCTTGTTTTAATGCCGTAAAACACAAACGTATCGGGAAACGACTGAATCCGTGCGGACTCACGGACGGTGGGCACCCTGTTTTCCTTGTAATGGAAATGATGGTTGTGTCCAGTGTCTATCGTAAAACAGGGGCGCTCACTGTTCATTCGCGTCCACGCGATATGAACTTTACGTATATTCCATAATTCATTAGGCAAATTCTTGTAATTGCCACCGTCCGGTACCATAGCAATAATTTCTTTTGTACGCTTTGTATGTATTATAGCGACATGGTTATACAGTTTTTTGCTTTTTCTCCGCATTAATTTTTGGTAATCATTTGCGGCGGGTAAGTTATACTCAATACATTCATCTAAAACTTTATCGTCAGGTATAAAATCCAAATCGGATATAGCATCTTTTACGGTAATGAAAGAAATTAAATTATTATCAGTGCCGTGTGTCGGTGCGGGAAATTCAAAGGAAACTGTGTTTTTTATTTTTTCAGGATTAACACCAACGAAGAAAACGCGCTTTCTCTGTTGCGGCACTCCGTAGTTTTCGGCGGAAAGCAATTTTGTTTCTACATTATAGCCAATAGCGGAAAAATCAGCGATAATTTGCTCTTTTACTTTTCCGCCAAAAAGCCGCATAACACCGGGGACATTTTCCATTACAAACAGTTTCGGTTTATAGTATTCTACCAGCGAAACAAAAGCTTTATATAATTTATTGCGCGGGTCATTCAAAAGCCGTTTACCGGAAACCGAGAACCCCTGGCAGGGCGGTCCGCCGACAATAACATCAACATTACCCGCACGGTCTCCAAGGATAGTGTCTATTTTCTTTGCCGTTATGTTTTCAATATCGGCGTTAAGAGTTTTTGTTTCGGGAAAATTTCGGCGGTAGGTTACAAGCGCGTCCTCCCAGTTGTCGATGCCCGCAAAGATGGAAAATCCCGCCTGCCGGAACCCGCAGGATATTCCGCCCGCGCCGCAGAAGAGGTCGATAACACATGGCGCGAACGGAGGAGATTCTTTGTCTTGCTGGTTCTTTTTACCTGCCATATCCTCTATGGTATCACAGACAGGGCAAAAGGGCAATGCCCCGGCAAAGATATTTTTATTTTCTTGACAAATGCGTTCATTATAAAATATAATGCTTCAATAGTGGTAAAATGTGCGCTTGTTACATAAAAAACCGCGCATTTTTCATTGGAAAATGCGCAGAGAATTTGTTAATGATGCATTTAATACTGAAATATGCGTCAATATTTATTATATAGGCGCATAAATAAGCATAAACCGCGTCAATATTGCGCGGGAGGGAGTAGATATATGGCTAACAGGAGGGACTGGATTCCGACACAGGAGGAAAAACTCATCGAACTCATGCTGGTTTGGCAGGCAAAACTGGCCGATGCGTCCCTTCAGGCGGCATACGAATGGCCCGCAGACGAATGTACCATTGTGGAAAATGGGTTTACAGCATTTTCGGGCGCGAGAACAGTGTATCAGGCCGCGCCAACCAAGGCGAATCGTATCGAAAAAGATGGGTTGAAAAAGGCGGCGGTTGACGCGATGCGGAAATTTGCCCGGGAGAAGATTCGCGTCAACGGTAAAATGAATGACGGCCAGAAGCAAGAGCTGGGCTTTACGGTGCAGGACAAGGCGCCGTCCCCGGTGCCGGTGCCGGACGCGGGTCCGGACAGCGAGGCGGTCATCAGCGCCCGTGAACCGGGGATGGTCAAGGTGAAATATCTGGGTGCTAAGCCTTACGGCGTTGACCGTGTTGAAATTGCCTTTTCGATTTCGGAAACGGTGATTGACAGCCCCGACCAACTGACGAACCACGAGACATTTTCTCGTAACCCCTGGGAGCGGACGTTTGCACATGAAGACCGTGCCAAAAAAATGTATTATTCGCTCCGCTATCTTACCAAGGAAGGCGCGAGCCACTGGTCTGATGTACGAGAAGTGGTTGTTCCGTAAAACCCCAACAAGCATTGCATAACACACGGTTTGCGCTGCGCCGCAGCAGCGGCTTGGCCGACGAAAATGTCACCCTATGCCTATGGAAGGCGGAGGATCGGAATCCAATTTTCCCTCGTGGTTCTTTTGGGTGACATTATCGCTTGTGATTCACATGGCAATGCGGCAGTAGCCCTTTAATCTGTGTTTATGCTATTATAAATCACGGAAAAGGAGAAACCGTTAATGGGCGTGTTTACCGCTATTCCAGCTAATTTTTTTTCACCGCTGGTGTGGTCAAATCGTGAGCATTATGCGGCGCTTTTAATTCGCTACTACAGGCTGTTTCAAGAAAACGCTCGCGGGCTTGTGCGCGAGCAAGTATTACGCGAATTTAGCGCTTACTTAGGTATGCATCGTACTTCAATCAATACAGAAGAAGACGTTAGCGAAACAGAACTTGATGAGCTTTCACAGCTCTTGCCATTTGATGAAAACTGCCAAGACACAGAGGAAGATAGCGGAGAAGTAAAAGAAACAGGCGAAACCGACAGGGCAATCGCCGCTCGTTTTCTTAGAAAATTGATTGACACAGGCTGGCTTTCGCAAGAGACACTTTCTGATTATAGCCGCGTTATCAATATTACACCTTACGGACGACCGTTTCTTGAAGCGCTTGCGCGGGTTGACGAGGGTCTAAAAACTGAATACGAAAGTCATGTAGTGGCGATATATTCACTGCTATGCGGGGATGCTGTTGCAGAAAACGGACATTATGCAGTGCTTAACGCGCATGGGGCAACGCAAGCGTTTATAGATTCGCTAAAAGTTTTATCGCAGAGTATAAAAGGTCATTATGATAGTTTGATGGGCAAACAGATAGCAGAGAACGCGATAAGCGGTATTCTGCATTTACACTACGATTTATATGCCGGTGAAATACTTGATGGAGCGTATAAACGCCTTAAAACATCCGACAATCTTTCACGGTACCGTCCGCGCATCATCAAAAAAGTTGCAGAGCTTTTGAGCGATGAGACATGGCTGGAAATGAGCGCCCGTAAACTTTCGCGTAACAACAGCCTACCGCAAGAGGACGCCCGCAGGCGGCTGGAAAATATGTTAAACGATATTCGTGATACCCTGCGCGCCGTTGACCCGCTGCTGGAAGATATTGACCGGCGTAATATGCTTTACGCGCGAAGCAGTATAGAACGGGTTAAAACCTTGTTAGAGCCTGATTCAACAATTGCCGGTAAATTGGGGCAGCTTGTACGCGAAATATATAAAAATAAAAAATACGGTTCAGATTTCGATCTGCTCCATCATATACACCGTATAAGGACTGTAAGCAGCGAGTCGTTGTATAGGCGTTACAGACGTGAAGCACCCGATTTTAAGAGAGCCGACTTTGCATCTAACAAAGAAGATTTGGACAAGACCGAAGCTGAATTTATTGAGCGCATGAAAAAACAACTTAGCATAAAAAAAATACGCGGCTGGCTTGACGCACAAGGCGGTAATTCCCGTATTCTTTCGTCACACGATTTAGTTAAAGACGCAGATTCTTTTATACATTTTATATATACTGTTTTATACGCAGATGCCCGCCCTTTATTTGAATACGAAATTGATGATGTCGCCTGCGATGCAAGTATTGCGCTTAACGGTTTTGTGGTGCCCGATCTAATGCTACGGAGAAAACATGATTAGTGAATTAAGCGCACTGCAGATTATAACAGAACTCACCGCACCCAATTTTGATATATTCAAAAAAGCGCTGCGAACCTTAGTGTCAAAAACTTTTATTATTCGGGGTATTAAAAAAGAAGAGGAAATCTACGATTTTGTTATACGCAATCTGGCATTGTTCGATGCATATTTTTTGTGTATGGATGCTATTCTTATGCGCGACGAAACTCTTGGCGTTATTGGCTTTAGAGGCGCGGGAGATACACGTCTGCGCTTAAACCGCGAGGAAACCTGCGCTATGCTTGTAGCGCGGCTCCTTTACGAAGAAAAACGTGCGGAACTTACCCTAACGACTTTTCCCACGATCACAGTTGAAGATTTTATACAAAAGTATAACGCGCTTACAGAAGATGTACTCAAAAAAACACGTATCTCCGAGCTGTTGCACCGTTTACAAACACACAAACTTATTGACGTAACATCAAGTGAAATTACAGACCACGAGGGCATCATCATTTTGTATCCGAGTATTGCGATGAGCGTTAACCGCGACAGCATCGACGAAATGCTCATCAGCATGAAAGGCAAACCGGACGAAAATAAAAATCAAATTAACGATGGTGATGCAGAATGATAACACTGGAAAAAGTGCGCCTAGTTAATTGGCATAATTTTAATGATACAGTAATTGATATAGGCAATCGCTGTCTTTTTGCCGGTGATAATGGATCGGGTAAATCGACAATTATTGACGCAATACAGTACGCTATGGCAGCTTATTTACATAAGGCAAGGTTTAATGCGCTCTATACATTCACAGGCTCGGCGGTAAAGATTATGGGCATCATTTGCGGCAAGAGCTGCCATAGTTTCTGCGCGTGTGCCTTCCCAATCCAACTTTTGTTTTTCGGTTTTCGATATT
>BNVA01000077.1 GCA_025997755.1 Spirochaetia bacterium
TAGTAAATCCCATTCCTTTCCCCCTTGCGTTTTGTCCCGCAGGAAGGATTTTAGTTTTTCTATGGTTAGAATTTTACTTGGCGCATCTGTGCTCCAATGGTTAGATTTAACGTGGCGCAATTCGAACCCTTGAAACGCGGTTTTACCTGTGGTAGACTACTGTGTTTAAGAGGAACAATCGTTGAACAAGCGCTTTATTACTATTTTTATTCTGCTTACCATAACAGCGGCGGCGTATACTCAGGAAATTATAACGGCGGAAAAGTACCTTGAGCGGGTATCGGATAAATATGCAACATTTAACGATTACGAGGCGCGTATTGTTATTCGTTCCGGCACGACAGATATGTACGGCACTATAAGCCACCTGCAACCGTCTTTTTTACGCATTGATTTTTCCACACCGCCGGAACAGGTAATTGTGTTTAACGGCGATATGCTTACCGTTTACCTGCCGGAATTCAAGGCGGCTCTTAACCAAAGCGTTCCAACGGGCAGCCGCAGTTCCGGTGCAAACCTTGCTACATCTCAAGGGCTTTCGTTGATGCGCCGCAATTTTGCCGCATCGTTTATTACCGGCCCCGATCCTGTACCGATTGACGAAAAATCAAGCGAGAGGGTTGTCCAACTTCGCCTAACGCGGCGTTACGGCTCGGAAGGTTTTCGTGAAATAGTTCTTAGCGTTGATCCCAACAACCTTTTTATACGGCGCATAAAAGCGTTAACGATAGCCGAAGGTACCGTTCAGTTTGATTTTACAAATATAAAAACAAATCAAGGAATTTCAGAAAACCGTTTTATCTACGATTCACCGGCTTCTGCGAATCTATACAATAATTTTCTTTTTAGAGACACCGAGTAAGACAAGGTTATAAATGTGAAAAGCATAGGCGATAAATTAAGAAGCGGGCGTGAAAGCAAAGCGTGGACTATTGAGGATGTAGCCCGGGAAACAAATATAGCAAAGAAATATTTGACTGCTCTGGAAGAAGAAGATTTTTCCGCGTTTGCCGCCGAAGCCTATATGCTGGGGTTTTTAAAAAACTACAGCGAGTATCTTGGTTTAGACACAAATGAACTGCTGCGTTTGTACCGAATTTTAAAAATTCAGGAACAGCCTATTCCTGTAAACGAATTGTTACATTCACCTCCGCAATTTCCAAAAATAATTGCTGTTGTTTCAATCATAATTGTAAGTTTGGGTCTTGCCGGCGGCGCTGTATATTTTATAATCAATAAATTTAAAGGCGATGTACAGGACGTGAATACGCCGCGTGTCCCTGTTGAATATATTTTTTCGGATGATTTTTTTGAGAAGCGGTTTTATAAAGATGATTCTATTTTAGTGCCTATAGGAAATAACACTTACAAAATTGTAGTAAGTGTTATTGGTGAAGTTATAACAATAACAACACCTGCAAAAAATATAAAACTTGCGCTTAACGATGAGGCGCAAATTGATCTAAACAGCGACGGCAGCAACGAACTTACGATAGTGGCATCCGACTATCAAATCGGCAATGCAGATATGGGCGTACAGCTTCGTTTTACAGCCAATAAAACGCCGTATTCCACCGCTGCCGACAGCACGGCAAAGACGGAGGAGTATGTTCAGGATGTGCCTGTAGAAAAGAGTCAGGTGATTTTTAACTCCGCCAATCCGTATCCGTTCACCCTGCAGATCGTCTTTCAAAGCTACTGTATGTTCAGGTGGGAGATTTTACGCGAGGCAGGACGCGACGGCAGAAACGAACGCTATTTTATACGGAGCGATGAATTGAATTTACAGGCGCAGAATGGGGTGCGTTTGTGGGTATCAAATGCTGCGGCGTTAAAAATTGTTGTTTCGGGTGCGGGCAGGACTGTGCCGGTTGAGATAGGAAACGCGGGCGAAGTTGTTGTAAGCGATATTTACTGGACACGGGACGAAGACGGACGCTACAAACTTATACAAGCACGTCTTGAAATGTAGGCGGAGTTGAGCTTTCATTATTATCTTGAACAATTAGGCTGTGCTAAAAATCAGGTAGACGGCGAATTAATGCTTTCCTGTCTTGACGGCGCAGGGTGGATTAGGCAGCTGCAGCCCGAAGACGCCGATTTGCTTATCGTAAATTCCTGCGCTTTTATAGAATCCGCAAAACTGGAATCTATTAACACGATGCTTACTTTTAGAAAAAGATTCCCGCAAAAAAAAATAATTCTTTCGGGCTGCCTTGCCCAGCGTTATGCGTCAGAACTTTCAAAATCAATGCCCGAAGCCGACGCCTTTTTAGGCGTTGACGATATAACAAAAATACATGAACTGGCACATTCGCTGTTCAAAGATTCTCCTGTAAACGCAGCCCGCAATTCGGAAAACAACTATGGCGGGCGTCCGCTGCTCTCGCTGCCCGGACAGGCTTATATAAAAATCGCGGAAGGCTGTAATAACCATTGTTCATTTTGCGCTATTCCTTCCATACGGGGAAGGCTGCGCAGCCGTTCCATTGACGATATTTACAGTGAATTTAACGATCTTGTTTTTAGGGGAATAAAAGAGATTTGTTTTGTAGCTCAAGACCTTGCTTCCTACGGAGTTGATATTGCCGGTAAATGTTTGTTAGACGATCTGTTATGTGCCATATCAAATATAAAAGGTGATTTTTGGATTAGGCTTCTATACCTGCACCCCGATCATTTTCCGCTTTCAATCTTAAATACAATTAAAAAAGACAGCCGTATTCTGCCTTATTTTGATATTCCTTTTCAACACGCCTCACAGCCGGTGTTATACGCAATGAACCGCAGCGGCACTGCCGCTATATACTTGGAGCTTGTTAAAGCTATACGTGCGGCTATGCCGGACTCATTTATACGTTCAACGTTTCTTACAGGATTTCCCGGAGAGACCGATGCCGATTTCAACGCCCTGCTTGCCTTTCAAAAGGCGGCGCAGATTGATTGGCTTGGGGTTTTTACATATTCACGGGAAGAGGAAACGTCCGCTTTTGATATGAAAGGACGTGTTTCAAAAAAAACAGCCGCTCTTAGAAAATCGACCCTTGAAGAAAAACAGATTTCCATTACGGAAAAACGGCTTGAACGCCTTGTGGGACGGCATCTGACCGCACTTGTAGAGGAAGTAGTTGATGAAGAAGAAGGTTTGTATTTGGGAAGACTCTACTGCCAAGCACCGGAAGTTGACGGGGCGGCGGTTATAGAAAGCGGTAAAAAACTAGAGCCGGGCAGTTTTGTTCAGGGGAAAATAACCGGCAGGGCGGGTTTTGACCTGCGTGTTGATCTTTTTTAAACATTTTGATATTGTCCTTATGATAGCTTATGACTGTTGTTATTTCGCTTGGCGGCTCAATAGTTGCGCCCTCCAATGTTGATGAAAAATACTTATCCGATTTTTTTTTGATGAGCGAAAAATTATTGAACGATGATCAAGACCTGCGTTTTGTTTTTGTTGTCGGCGGCGGCGGACCTGCAAGAAGCTGGCAAAATTCATATAGATCGATAATCAATACCGTTAGGCGTAATCCAGATAACGCAGATGACAATGCCGACTGGATTGGCATTATGGCTACGCGGCTTAACGCACAACTTGTTAAAGCCGTGTTTGCAGACTACTGCGTAGAGGATGTTATTATAGACCCTACACAAAAGCGTGAGTTTAAGGGGCGTGTTCTTGCAGCGGCAGGCTGGAAGCCCGGCTTTTCGTCCGATAATGACGCCGTGCTTCTTGCAATAAATTTTAACGCAAAAACAGTTATCAATTTGTCAAACATAGAAAAAGTTTACACGGCAGATCCAAAAATTGATCCCGCCGCAAAACCAATAGACAATATATCGTGGAAAGACTTCCGCGCTCTTGTCGGAAGCGAATGGGAGCCGGGAAAAAATGTTCCCTTCGATCCTGTTGCAAGCCGTCATGCTGAAGAAGCCGGATTAAAAGTTATCTGCGCATCCGGCAAAAATTTGAAAAATTTAGAGAACATCATTTTGAATAGAACATTTACAGGTACAGTAATCGGCGGATAATTATGTATTGGTCGCTCGCGTTCATTTCAACGTTTGCCGTTTACGGCATACTATCGCCGTATATTTCCGTGTTAATACGCGGCTATGGCTGGAGCCATACCGTTGTAGGCATGGTCCTTGCGGTATGTGAAGGTGCGGCGATAATAAGCCCGTTCATTACCGGTTACTTTGCGGACAAACTTGGACGCTATAGGCCTGTTATTCTTTTAAGTCTTGCTATGACCTTTGTGTGCGGCGCAGGACTTTTCTTTTCAAAAAATCTTGTGTTATGCGCAATTTTGATACCGGTTTTAGCTTTTGGCTACAGATCGCTGCAGCCTTTAATGGATGCGGTTTCTACCATCAATCTTGGAAAAGACGGAAACTACGGCAAGTATCGTACTGTGGGTTCTATTATATTTTTTAGTCTTGTAATATTTTTTCAAACAACTACAATTTTTCGTCCTAATACACCTAAAAATATCGCGTTTTGGATTTCTGCTATTTCTTTTGTTTCTACTGCTATTTTATTTTTTATTCCGGTATCCTATTTTACAAACAACAAAGTTTCCGCAAATCAAAGTAAGGCAGAAATAACAAAAAATAATTCTGTTTCCGTTAAACACGGCGCGTTTAGAAAACTTTGGTCGCCGTTGTTTATTTTGGGGTTTGCAATAATTTTTATTAACCGCCTTGCAATGAGTCCTGTGCAGGGTTTTATTTCTCTTTATGCTATTGAAGACCTTAATTGGGATGCCGTAGGTCTTATGTGGGCGCTGTCGAGCGGCTCGGAGATACCTTTTATATTTTTATCCAAGCGTATAATAAAACGCTTTGGCGCACTGCCGCTGATTGCTTTTTCTACAGCGGCTGTTGGTGTCCGGCTGTTGATATACGTGGTTTTTCCGTTTAAAGCGGGAGTTATCGCCGCACAATGTATGCATTCCTTGTGTTACGGCATTTTTCATCCGGCGGCGGTTGCGTTTATTTCGCAGTGCGTACCGCCTGAGCAAAGAGCTTTGGGGATGTCTTTATACCTTTCACTTGGGACAGGCGTACCCACCCTGATCGGTAACTTTATAGGCGGTTTTATAGTCGAAACCTACGGCTTCCGTATGCTGTTCGGCATCTTCGCGGCGCTTGCACTGCCCGGACTTATTCTGTACTTCTCCACCCGGCGTTTTATGCGCAACGAGTATACCAATTAAAATGCCTCTAAAAACTTGACAAAGCCAGTTTTTTTCTAGCCTTTCTAAATACTCCTTTGGAAAATAACGAAACAATGCGGGGGTAGGGCGCAACCGTGTGCGCCCGTAGGGGGCTTTCCCCCTTACTATCACATACCTTCTACAGTCCGCATTGCAAGAATTGTCTTTTCTATAAGTTTGTCCAATTCCCAGCCGAGCATAAGCGCGCCTTTTGTAATAACATCGCGCGAACAACCGGCGGCAAAGGCGGGCGTTTTAAACTTTTTCTTAACGGACTTTACTTCTATGTCGGATACGCTTTTTGAAGGGCGCATAATTGCCGCAGCCCAAATTAAGCCGGTAAGCTCATCGGCGGCATACAAAACTTTTTCCATTTCATGTTCCGGTTTTATATCTACAGTTAGTTCATACCCGTGGCTGCAAACCGCGTGAATCAAATCCTCGTCCGCCCCTCCTTCCCGCAGAAGTATTGGCGCTTTTAGGCAGTGTTCATTTGGGTACAGTTCAAAATCAATATCATGGAGCAGTCCCACATTACCCCAAAAATCCTTTTCCTGCGCATAACCTAAATCTTCGGCAAACCACTTCATTACACCCTCAACAGTAAGCGCGTGTTGAATGTGAAAAGCGTCCTTGTTGTATTTTGTCAAAAGCTCCCACGCACTATCGCGGGTAATTGTATTTTTCATTTTTTGGCTGCTCCTTTTCCATAAAAAAAATTTACCGCATAATAAGGCATGGTAGCAAGAGATTTGCTGGGCAGGCTGCGGGAAGAAAAAGCCATGCACTTAAAGGGCGGGCTGTATCATCAGACGCAGATAAAATTATGCTATAACTCTAACCGCATAGAGGGCAGCCGCTTATCGGAAGAACAGACCCGTTATATCTTTGAAACCAACACCTTGAATGTTGAAGAAAACGGTTGTGCCAATGTGGATGATATTATCGAAACGGTTAATCACTTTACCTGTTTTGACTATATGCTGGGTGTTGCGGATGCAGCCCTGTCGGAAAAAATCATTAAGGAATTTCACCGGATTCTTAAAAGCAATACCTCTGATCAAAAAAAAGAATGGTTTAAGATTGGTGATTATAAAATTAAACCCAATATGGTTGGCGATACCGAAACCACACCGCCTTCCAAAGTATCAAAAGCGATGGCTGATTTAATAGCCGTTTATAATAATTATGATGCAAAGAACCCGCCCGTATTTGAAGGCATAGCGGCTTTTCATTATAAATTTGAAACTATACATCCATTTCAGGACGGCAATGGCCGTGTGGGGCGGATGATTATGTTTAAGGAATGTCTTAAACACGGCGTTATGCCGTTTATTATTGATGACGAACATAAAATGTTTTACTACCGGGGCTTAAAGGAATTTCCCCATATTCAAGGGTATTTGCTTGACACTTGCCGTTCCGCACAAGATTTTTACGCCAAACTAGTACAGTATTTTGATGGAGAATAGAGTTGATAAAGACACAAATAAACCGCCGCGTTAATGTTGTGTGAATTTTTTTATGATCACATCGCGGTTATCAAGTATCGAAGTTATTGATACGCCCTGGTGCAGGCGCGATATTATCTGGGCAAATAGCTGGGTTATGTTGACGCTTACATACCACTCGCGGCTTAAAAATTCTTCGCTGTGGTAGACTGCGTTTGTGCCGATTATCCTGTAAAAAAGTCCTTTTTTGTAGGCTTCGTCAAAATAAGTTACTGCATTGCCGGAAAAAAGCGGTAGGCTTACGGCGCATATAACTTTACCCGCTCCCTGCTCTTTCAAAAACTCCATGGCTTTTAGCAAAGTTCCGCCGGTGCCTATCATATCGTCAGCCATAAAGACGGTTTTATTCTTGACACAGCCTAAGAGTTTGATTTCCGCAATATTGTTGTCCATAGCATCTTTGGTAACGCGCGAATAATCACGCTCCTTGTAGATAAGGGCAAGCGGCTTTTTTAGCGCCGTGGCGTAGAACTTGTTGCGGTCTACAGAACCTGTATCCGGCGCGACAACAACAAAATCCTCCTCCGCCATATTCAGTTTTTGCGTCATATAGCGGGTAATCTGGTAGCTTGCGTGGAGGTTTTCAAGCCTCATACGGCAAAAAGCATTGCCGATTTCCCGCGAATGTATGTCAAGGGTGATGATCCTGTCAACTCCAAGTGATTCAAGTATTTTACCCACGCGGCTTGCGGTAACCCCCTCGCGGGCTTTCTTTTTATGCTGACGTCCGTAGGGGTAGACCGGCGCAACAAGCGTAATCCGCTCCGCTCCCGCCAGTTTAACCGCGTCAACCGTCACAAAAATCATCATAATGTGATCGTTTACACTCATAGGCTTTTGCAGTGTTCCGTCGTTAAATTTTACAGGGTAGTGATTTTCGACATCCTGAACGATATAAACATCCTTGCCGCGTATTGATTGAAGGACTTCCGCCTTTAATTCGCCGTTCGGGAACATTGTAAAACGTGCAGGTACCTTGAAACGAGGAGTATGGAGCTTTAAATCCGGACTCTGAGGATTCTGCCCGATGGTGGTTATCTCGTTGATAAAATTTATGCGGTGCATAACATCAGCGGCTTCCAAGCCGTATCGTTTCGACATTCCGTCAACTGTTTTGTTGAATATGTGCCGGTACTGATTTTTCAAATGCCCAATAACTTGATTAGCAAAAACTTCGCCGCCCGGACAGGCAATAACGGCGAGATTTGCCGGATTTGAATAGTACATGCCCAAACTATACTGCAAATACTTTCTTTTGGGTAGTATGCGCAAAAGAAAGTCGGCTTTTTCATTGACAGAAAAATCCCATCTGGCTATACTAGCTAAATGAGGATTTTATATGAAAACACAGGCGAAAGCTGATAATACATGGCAGCTTTATACTGCGAAAAACCAGTTAAGCAACGTTATTGCGCGGGCTGCGAATCATCCGCAGACTATTACCGTGCGCGGGAAGGAAAAAGTTGTAATTATCTCTTGCGATGATTATAGAAAATTGAAAAAGCCTAGAAATAATATAGTCGATTGTTTGAGTGACTATCTTGACGATGATGATATAAATCTTTTTGATAGGGATGCATCAAAGATAGAGCGAGGAACACCAATTGAACAATTTAATTGATACCAATGTCATTTCAGAGCTTGGAAAGAAAACCCCAAACGCTTGTATTTTGGAGTTTTTGCGCACCTTACCGCAAGATTCACTTTATTTAAGCGTAATTACTATTGGTGAAATTGTAAAAGGGATAGAAAAAACTGATGACGCGAAAAAGAAAAACCGTTTGCTATCGTGGTTTGCTCAAGTTCGTGCTTGGTTTGAAGGACATATTATATACATTGACGAAGGTATTATGACAAAATGGGGTAAATTTGTTGCAAATCATAACCGGACACTTCCTATAATGGATTCTTTTTTAGCTGCCACTTGCTTGCATCAAAATCTAAGACTTGTAACGCGCAATATTAAAGATTTTGCCGGCATAAATGAACTTTCGATAGTGAATCCATGGGATGAATCATTGTAATGCGACCTTTTTGTATGATTCTGAACCGATCGATTTCTCCCACGCCTCTTTTATATTAAATCCGCGCTCCGACAGAAACGCCGCTGCCTTATCAATGTCTTCCGGTAAAAACCGCAGGCAAAAACCGCAGCCTGCCCTTATGCCTGAAGGCATTGGCATAACACGCACATAAAACGCATGCTCCGTAAGAGCCTGTTCCGCCATAATTGCTGCGGCGACACTTTCGAAACCGACTATAATTTCTTCATTATTCACAGCTTTAATATTTTCCATAGCGGGCTTTGTTCGGCTAGTATACGCAAACGGCGGGTTAGGAAATGGCGGAGGCGTGTGAGAATCGAACTCACCAAGGACGTTTCCACCCTTTGACGGATTTGAAGTCCGCAGCCGCCACCAGACGACATTCACCTCCACGTAAGCTCACAATAAAATTTTCAAAGCCGGTTGTCAATGTGTACTCTTGAACAGCGTATTACCATAATGTAATCTTTACCTATGCTCTTTGAGTCTGAT
>BNVA01000078.1 GCA_025997755.1 Spirochaetia bacterium
TTTGTATAGAAGCAAAAAAACGAAAAAACAAAATAGATGAATTGTTAAACTTTGCCGGTCTTGAATCAAGGCGTAATGACAAGGCAAGAAAATTCTCAGGCGGTATGCAGCGCAAACTAATGATAGTCAAGGCGCTTATGCACGAACCTAAAGTGCTTCTACTTGATGAGCCTACTGTAGGGCTTGATGCCGCATGGCGAAGACTTATCTGGGATTTTCTGCGCTCTTTAAGTGATCAGGGTATAACAATTCTTCTTACGACGCATTATTTGGAAGAAGCGCAAATTTTATGCGGCAGAGTAGGCATGATTGATTTAGGGCAGTTAAAAAAAACAGGAACGCCCTCTGAAATAATAAAAGATGCCGGTAACATAGTTCTTGAGTACTTTGAAAACAATAAAACCATTCAAAACTTTTTTAACACACGCGAGGAAGCGATTAACAGGGCAAAAACATTAAACAGTGAGTTTAAAGTACGGGAAGCAAACTTGGAAGATGCTTTTATAAAATTAACAAATAAACGGCTGGAAGAATAAATGTGTTTTACCGCGATACTCTGGAAAGAATATGTAGAGTTTAAAAGTAAAATCATAAGTATCACCCTTAGTGCACTTGTAGGTCCTCTTTTATATCTAATTGCGTTCGGGTGGGGTTTGGGGCAGGCAATGCTGGTAAACGGCGTCCCGTATACAGCGTTTGTAATGCCCGGAATTCTTGCAATGAACGGCATGACTCAGGGTTTCGGCACTATTGCCAATGACATCAATATGTCGCGTATGTATCAAAAAACATTTGAAGCGGTAATGATAAGCCCTATAAGTATGCCAATCTACACAACGGCAAAGATCACCGCAAATGTTATGCGCAGTTTGTACAGCGCTCTTTTAATCATTATTGTATCGTTTTTGTTTAACGCTCATCTTAAAATAGATTTTTACTTCTGTCTGCTTCTTGTTTTAAACTGCGCCGTATTTTCGGCGATTGGTTTTATAGCCGGAATACTAATTGATTCTCATGCAGACATGGCGAAAGTTTCAAATTTTATTATTACGCCCATGTCGTTTTTATGCGGAACTTTTTTTCCGCTTGATAAATTTCCACTTCCGCTGCGGCATGTCTTTAACATTCTTCCGCTTACACAAACAGTATCCGGCATGCGCAATGGTATAACGTCACATAACAGTCTTCTGCCCCCGGCAGCGCTTTTAATATGGCTTATGATTTTAGTGCCGTTGGCTGTTTATCTATGTAAAAAAGCCGAGTAATTTCTTCTTGACACAATAAAGCTGTCAAGTTAAAATAAAATATGACTTACTCAATTGCTTTTGCTGGAAAGGGCGGTGTAGGAAAAACTACAACCTGCGGTATGTTAGTTGATTATCTTGCGGGTAACGGGAAAGGGCCGGTTCTTGCGGTCGATGCCGATGCTAATTCTAATCTCAACGAAGTGTTAGGTGTGCCGCTAGAGGTTACGCTTGGCGATATACGAGAGGATATTGCCAATGCGGGAATGGATCCAAGTCCCATACCGATAAACATGACAAAACAGGATTATGCAAACCTAAAATTTGGCGATGCGCTAATCGAAAACGACAACTATGATCTTCTTGTTATGGGACGCACACAAAGTAAGGGTTGTTATTGTTATGTAAACGATATACTGCGCGAAGAGATAAGAAAATACTATTTGAATTATAAATATATGGTAGTTGATAACGAAGCCGGCTTGGAGCATATAAGCCGCGGAATACTGCCTCCTGTTGATCTGATTCTTCTTGTAAGCGACTGTTCAAGGCGCGGCATACAGGCTGTCGGACGCATTGCCGTTATGATAGAGCAGCTTAAATTAGAAGCTAAAGAAGTTTTCCTGATTGTAAACCGCGCCCCGGGCGGGGTGTTAAACGAAGGCACCAAAGAAGAAATCGAAACCCAAAAGTTAAAGCTGATCGGTGTTCTCCCGCAGGACGATATGGTGTTTGAGTACGACTCCACAGGCAAACCGCTTATAACGCTTCCTGAATCCGCTCCGGTAAAAAAAGCGTTAATTGAAATTATAAAAAAGTTAAACCTTTAACGGTTTTGATTTTTTGAACCATGCCGCAGAGCTTTTACAACAGGTAATTCCTCGCCGGTAAGGAAGCGTATCAGCGCTCCGCCGCCTGTGCATATATAGTTTATAAGCTCTGTTTTTTTGTATTTTTTTGTGGCGGTAATGCTGTCGCCGCCGCCTATTACGGTGTATGCTTTAGTTTCGCCTAACGCATCCCATACAAGGGCTGTACCCTTCTCCGTTACAGGTTCTTCAAAAACGCCCATAGGCCCGTTCACAAAAACGGTTTTAGCATCTTTTATAATTTTTTGATAACTTTCCGCCGTTTTTGTTCCTATGTCCAAAACAAGCGTTCCTTCCGGTATTGCACCTAACGCATACTCTACACGTTTTTCGTTCTTAACCGCCGCAAAATCACTTGGCAGTACAATGTTAGTGCGGTATTTTGTGATCAATTCTTTCGCATTATCTAAAAGTTTGTCGTAGCCTTCTTTTTTTATAAAATCCCGTGCCGGTTCTCCAATATCTTTTCCATCCGCCCACAACAATACCTCGCCTACAAGCCCGCCTGAAAGCACCTTGTCGGCAACTCCGGTCTTTAACACCGTTGTCATCATTAAAAAGGCATCATTTATTTTTGCGCCGCCCAAAACAAACACACAAGGACGCTCCGGCTTTTCCATAATCCCTGAGATAACGCAAAATTCTTCTTCAAAAAGCCGTCCCATCGCGCTGGGCAGCAACTGTTCAAATCCGCACAAACTGGGTTGATCGCGGTGTGCCGCCGCAAATGCATCGCACACATAAAGATCGCCTAACGGAGCCAGCTTGCGGACAAGCAGGGTTTTTGCCTGTTCTTCATGCGTCAACTGTAAATTTGTCTCAAACAAGGTTTGTTCTTCCGATACAAAACGCACATTATCCAGAAGCAGAATATCACCGTCGTTCAACGCTTTAATCGCATTGCGCGCGGCAGGCCCGCATACATCGTCAATAAATTTTACTTCCTTACCCAAAAGTTTTGTCAAAACCTTTGAGTGCGGCTCCGTCGTATAAAAATTTTTATACTCAATATCGCTGCCCTGATGAGCCAAAAGAACAAGTTTAGCGCCCTTGCCGGTTAATTCTTTTAATGTCTTAACGCAGGCTTCTATCCGTGTCGTATCCTTTAACGTGCCGGTCTTTCTATCGACAGGCTGATTTATGTCAACACGGCAGAGTACCGTTTTGCCCTTTACCTCTACATCATCTAAAGTGTTTATTCCAAATCTCATGTTGATATTATACAGCATAAAAATGTCATTTGTATAGTATCTTTTAAAAAGTTATGTTTTAACGCATAGTTTAGCTATGACTGCGGCTGTATACATACACATTCCGTTTTGCAAAACGAAATGCGGCTACTGTGATTTTTATTCGATACCCGAAGAAAAAAGCATATTTTTGCAGAATAAGCCGGTACAAAATGAAATAATAAAAAATGAATATATAAAAAAACTTTGCGCCGATATTGAATTTAAACTTAAAATGTTTAGTGTTACGGAAGTCAACTCGGTCTATATAGGCGGCGGCACACCATCGTCGTTAGGTGCAAAACACACAGCCGCCCTGCTTTCGTTTTTGCAAAAAATACTGCCTAACAAACCGCTTGAATTCACTATCGAGGCGAATCCCGAATCAATGGACGCAGACTTTCTTTCGGCTTGCCGTGAAGGCGGAGTTGATAGAATAAGCGTAGGCGTTCAAAGTTTTAACGAAAAATCACGCAGTTCCGTAGGCCGGTTAGGCGGCTCGGATATGTTAATGGAACGGCTTGCCTTGCTTGCCGGATATTATAATGATTTTTCAGCCGATCTTATGTCGGGCTTGCCCTACCAAAATGAAAAGATTTTGGTATACGATATTACAACGCTTCTGCGGTACAAACCATCTCATATTTCTTTTTATGATCTTTCGGTTGAGGAAAACACCCCGTTATGGAAGCTGAGGAAAAGCGGCAATGCAGCCCTTACCGGAACGGAAGAAGCCGAAAAACTATGGATTTATGGAAGGGATATACTTGAAAAATCGGGTTTTGAGCAGTACGAGGTTTCTAATTTTGCGTATAACGGTAAGCGTTCACTTCACAACATAAACTACTGGCGCATGGGTAACTGGCTTGGCGTAGGAGCGGCGGCATCCGGTACAATAATAAACGAAAATCCGCTTAAGGGTCTGCGTTATACCGTGCCGCCGGATCTTGAACTATATATTCGTTCAGATTTTGATGATATAATTACCGAAGAGTTAGACGTAAAAACCCTAATCAAAGAAAATTTTTTGATGGGCTTTCGTTATATTGATGGTCCCGATCAAAACCTGTTTTACAAACGGTTTAACATGGATATTGAGGATGCTGCGCCAAAAACAATAAAACGCTGGAGAGAAAAAAAACTTTTTCAAAAAGAAAAAACCGCCTTGACAAAAGACGGCTTACTTTTTTTAAACGCATTTTTAACGGAATGTTTTTTGGAGATCGATAAGTAATTACCATAATGAATAATTCATCGTTTAATCAAAAAGTTATTTTACGCAAAACAAGTCTTGTAGATTATCCTGAAAAGGTTGCCGCCGTTTTATTTTTTCCGTTTTGTAATCTGCGCTGTCCATGGTGTCATAACAGGGAGCTTGTGTTAAACGAAATACCGGAAGGTGAAAAAGATTTTATTGCACTTAACGATGCGCTTATGCATATAGAAAAACGGCGTGCCGTATTAGGCGGCGTAGTATTGAGCGGTGGGGAGCCTACGCTTTTTAAAGACCTGCCGCTTCTTATAAAATACATCAAAAGCATAAATCTTGCCGTAAAACTTGATACTAACGGCACAAATCCAGATATGCTAAAAATGTTATTTTCCGAAATTGAAACTTCCCCTGACTACATAGCCTGCGATCTAAAAATCGCCCCCGAACGTTATGTGCAATTATCATCCGGTACAGATGCGGAAAAACTCCCAGTCTTTTTAACGACAAGCGTGCAGTTAATACGGGCAAGCGGCATAGCGCATGAATTCCGCAGCCTGAATTTGCCTTCTCCATTTTGGACTGATGCCGACAAAGCCGCCCTCGCTCCCTTAGCCTTGGACAGTGTTTGGAATTTCCGCCCCTTTGTGCCGGGTAACTGCCTAGACCCGGAGTGGAATAATAAGTGCAATGGTAAAAATTGACGGATACAAAAATTCCTTTACATCAACTTTTGCGGTGCCGTTTTTGCATTTACGCAATGATTAAGAACGCCCGCTGTCGGGTAGTCCATGCTGTAACTACTTATTATATATAGAGTTAGCTCTTAGCCGAGACGCGGAATCGAACCGCGGACCTGCGCATTACGAGTGCGCCGCTCTGCCAACTGAGCCATCTCGGCGGATACGGTAAAACATTTATTTATGATCCACACCCTTACTTTAGCATTCAAAGGAATGTTGGTAAAGTAAGGGCATAGAGCATATTATGCGGCATTGTTTTTGTCTTCTTTTTTACGTTTGATCTTTTTGGTGGTGGTTTCTTCCATACGCTCGTCAAGGATCGTTGTCTTTTCGATTTTTTGGTAAGACTGCAGGCGCTGGTTTACCTCCGTGATGATTGCTTTCATACGTTCCTTAATCTGATCTTTCATAGCAGCGCCGGCATCCTTAAAGTGCTCAAGGTTCGGGAAAATCACGGCTTCGATATGCTCCGCATTTTTCTTTTTGTCCTGCACGTAGCCGCGCACGAGGACTTGCTCAATTTCGTCGAAGAGCTGAAACTCATTTTCGATTTCTTCAGGGTAAACATTTTTACCGCCTTCCGTAACGATCATGTTTTTGGCGCGTCCCGTTAAGTAAAGATAATTTTCGCTGTCAAGGTATCCTAGATCGCCGGTCTTTAGGTAGCCGTCTTCGGTAAAAGTAGCGCGCGTTTCTTCGGGCATTTCAAAATAGCCCTGCATAACCATCGGACCTTTTAGTATTACCTCGCCTACTCCGCGCTCATCCGGGTCTAGTATTTTCATATCTACGCCCGGTATCACTTTACCTACGCTTGTTTCCTTGTAATGCTCAATTGGGTTTAGGTTGATGATGGGGGAGGTTTCCGTGAGTCCATAACCTTGGACAAAATCTACGCCAAGTTGGTTGAACTTGCGGAAGACTTGCGGAGCCAGAGGTCCGCCGCCCGCTATACAGGTACGTAATGTTGTGAGCGATGCTTGATCGAGTACTGCCTTAAACAATTTTTTACCCAAGTTTACGCCGGTAGTTTTTTTGATAAGCCCGGAAACTGCCATTAGAAAACTTATGATTCCGTAGACCATTATGCCCTTTGCACGGACACCCCGCAGAATTCCCGCAATGAGTTTATTAAAAAGCATGGGAACACCCAGCAAAACGGTGATTTTTGCCGCTTTGAGATCGTGCATTATGGCACTGACTACCATCCTTTTACCGAAAACCGCTTCCCCACCCTGTGAAAGCGGCTCAATAAAGGCAGCAAGCATGGTATAGGCATGGTGAATCGGCAGTAAAACATAGAAAATATCCGTATGGTAGACATCGAAAGGAACACCCTGTGCCAAATAACAGTCCGAAACTAGGTTTTTATGTGAAAGCATGACGCCCTTCGGTGTGCCGGTGGTGCCGGATGTAAATAATATGGCGGCAAGATCATTCTCCGTAACAGGGCTGTTTTCGGTAAAGGATTCACCATCCAGATCATAAATATAGCTTCCCTTCCCTTTTTTAAGAGAGATTACTTCGATTAAATTACCCTTGTTATTTGCATAGCGGTCGTGTTTTTCTTCGTCAATAAACAGTATCCTTGCCTTTGAGGTTTTTAAGAGCAATTCGATTTCGTCATCTTTAAGCTGATAGTCGAGCGGCACGACTGTGGCGTGGGCAAATAGAACGCCTAAATAGGCTACACCCCATTCGGGAGCATTTTTCCCGGAAACTGCTACTTTATCACCTTTTTGTATCCCTTTACTGCGCAGCCAACGTGAAACGGCTTCTATTTTTGCTAAGACTTCTGTGTAATTCATGCTGATTCTGTCAGGTTCATAGATTGTAAAACATGCACGCTCAGGGTATCTTGATACGCTGATTTTAAACATTTCCGGTAATGTAGGCCATTCACCTGAAAAAGCCTTTCCGCGATATTTTTCCAAAAAGTCCCATGGTTTTACATCACGTTTAATTGTTCTCATAATTGTAATTGTACTCCTAAATTTGATAAA
The DNA here is from genome assembly GCA_025997755.1 of Spirochaetia bacterium. The sequence continues at coordinate 7,299 of BNVA01000078.1, forward strand.
TAATAAAAAACGAAGTCCTAGCTTCGTATTTTGGACACTTTAAACTAAATAAAAGTTGCATGACAATAGGTCTACACTTGATAAGCGTTTTTTTGTAGAATAGAAAAATGCCGGTGCTTTTAATTTTGGTGCTGTTTGTTTCTTGCTCGCGTCCCCCTGCGGAAGATGAGATAAAAATACCTGTAACCCCACCGCTTTCGCGCGAGGTAATAGGTTACGGCGTTGTCAATAACAACTATATTCATGTAGTGGATAAGCAGGGAGAAGGCGGCAACACTCTGGGTTTTTTGCGTAAAGGCTCCATAGTCGAAATATCGGAAAGACGCCCGCTCGTATCGGGTGAAAAATCGGAAAGCTGGGTATTTGCAAAAGGCGCTTATTCCGGTTGGCTGCGTGAAAATGAACTGCGTATATACCCGTCAAAGGCACAAGCGGAAACCGCCGCAAAAAATTTACAATAATTTTTTTAAAATGATAGAAGCGTAAAGGCATTTTTATACTGTAATAGATATGCTATGTTTGTTGTTTCTTATTCGCCTTTAGGGTACGAAGGCATTTTAATCAGAGTTGAAGCCGATATACGGCGCGGTATTCCGGGTGTTGATATAAGCGGGTTAGCCGCAGGCGCGGTACGGGAAGCGCGTGATCGTGTAAGGGCGGCATTCAGGAATTCGGGGTTTAATTTTCCTAACGACAGGATACTTATCAATTTAGCTCCGGCCGGAATAAAAAAGGACGGCGCGGGATTGGATTTGCCCATAGCTCTGGCAGTTATGGCGGCTGCCGGTTCCGCTCCGCCCGCCCACAATACTATGGTTTTGGGCGAGCTTGAACTATCCGGCAGGATTCGTCCGGTGCGGGGCGTACTGGCGGCAGCGGCTGCCGGGCTTGATGCCGGTGTAACGGATTTTATTGTACCGGCGGAAAACGCTATGGAAGCGGCTATTCTGGCAGGGGTAAGGGTTACAGGCGTTTCTACGCTTGAAGATGCTGTACAAGCCCTGGAAATACGCGAAAAAACGGGTTTTTTACCAAAAACCATTTTTAAAAATGTGGAAACCCCATCTATCTGTAATGACCAATACTGCGGTGATTTTGCCGATGTTCTTGGACAAAACCGGTATAAACGTACGCTTGAAATAGCCGCCGCCGGAGGGCACAATTTGCTTGTGTTTGGCCCGCCCGGGGCAGGAAAAACAATGCTTGCCCGGAGGATGCCTTCGATAATGGCAAAACTGACCGAGAAAGAAGCCGTAACCGTTACACGCCTGCATAGTCTTGCCGGTTTATTCGTTGAAGATTCAGGCGCTTTAGGCGGAAAAGGCGGTTCCCTGATAAGGCAGCCTCCGTTCCGCTCTCCTCATCATTCGGCAAGTGCGGAAGGTATCTTGGGTGGAGGAAAAATGGTACGTCCGGGTGAAATAAGCCTTGCCCATCTGGGGGTTTTGTTTCTTGACGAAGCCCCCGAATTCAAGATCAACGTACTCCAGTCGCTTAGAGAGCCGATGGAAGATCGTGTTATTACGATCTCCCGTGCCGAGGGCACGGTAAGACTTCCTGCGTGTTTTCAACTTCTTTTGGCGGCAAATCCCTGCCCATGCGGCAAACTGGGAATACGGAATAAATCACGCGCGGAATCGGGATGTTTCTGCTCTGTAGAAGAAATACACAGGTACTGGCGAAAATTCGGCGCGGCTCTACTTGACCGTGTTGAATTACGTGCGGCGGTAAGCACACCCAAAAATCACGGCATAAGCGGCGCAGGTGAAGAAAAGAGCGCGGCCGTTGCGGAAAGGGTGCTAAGAGCCGTAGAAATACAGAGGGACAGATTCAAAAATATTGATGGCGGCTACCGTAATGCCTGTATGAGTTCCGGCATGGCGGAAAAATTCTGCGCATTAAATGATGCCGCGCGTGATTTATTCCGTATTCCC
>BNVA01000079.1 GCA_025997755.1 Spirochaetia bacterium
TTTTATCAAGCAATGTCCAAGCGCCCATAGGACTATCCGGCGCATGCCATGGAAATTTTTTCGGCTTACCGGAGATTGGAGGGAGCTTCTCTGAAATTAAAGCGCCCCGTCTAAAACAGCAAAAAAGCGATGGCGTCCAGTTCCGTTGAATAGAGCGCAAAACATTAGCCGCATTGGAGATTGTGTCAAACTCAAAAATAAAAGGTTTTTTCCAAATGTTGCGCTGCCAGTAAACAGGAGATAAAGGGGCATCCTTTTTCCAAAAAAGCTGCCCCCACTGTTCATCATAATTTTCGATTTCCCTAACAAGGTCATTTTTAAACAGCGGGTCGGCTTCGTAAACCTGACCGCATAATTCTTTCACTTGCGGGCGCTGCGGTAATCAATATAATCAACATACCGTTGGAATTCCTTACCCTTGGGAGATTCGATTACGCAGAACCCCGCTTCGCACGCACAATTACCGACATTTACCCACCGCGCTTCAATATTTATCTCAAACTCGCCTATGTTCGCCGCAGCCTCCGGCTTAATACGCGCCGTATACGACTGCCCTTCCAAGACATCAATAAGCATGGTATGTTCAAGTTTGCATCCTGTAATGCTTAAATCTTTTAAGAGCGCCTCTCCGGTAAACGCCCCATCAATTTTTGCGGTAGCTAGTGTCGATAATCTTTTGTCTTTACGTTTTAAAAACATTTTAAAAATCCTAGCCCAAATTTTGATGATAGGCAATAGCGCGTTTGCGGCCTATTTTTTAAGCTCAAGTTCACTGCCGTTAAACACAATTTTATATTTAATTCCGCCTATAGTGCCTCTTACAGGAAGCTCCCCGCGGTACATTCTAAAGCTGTTAAACATATTGCCTGCCAAATCATTGCTCAACAAGGAATTTATAGGCTCCTTTGGATGGTAGACACTAAATGCCCGTTTATCATTGCCCGACAAATTAAGACTAAGCGGCAGACACCGTTTTTGTCCGCCTGCTAACGGCATAAAAAGCGGAGCTGTAATTACAGCGACAGTATAGTTTATATAGTATGTTTCGTTTTTCTTAAAATATGTTTGTACGGTTTCAATTTTGTTACTGTCTGCAGTCTCAAATATAATTCCGTTATCGGAACTTACATAAAATGATACTATGGTTATTCCGTCATTCTTTAATAATGGAAGGCGTAAAATAAAAAAAGCGTAAAGAATGACAACAACGCTTGTTAAAATTACAAGCGGAAAAAAAACACGCAGAGGAAACAGAACAGAAAAACAAAATACAATAACTATAATAACTGATACGATTAATAAATTTGTGTTAAACGAAAGGCTGCCTTTTGAATACAGCAGCGCAAAAGAAAATGACGCAACCGCTGCGGAAAATGCAAAAATCGAAATTGTAATCAGGCTGCCTTTTAAATGTGATGTTTTATATTTTATTAACGCTGTTATGATGACTCCGCACCCGATGCCTATAAACACTGAAGCAAGATATATAAGGTCGCGGGCGGCGGAGAAATTATTCATGCGTAATTACGGCATTACCGAATATTCATGTACTACTTGTATCTCGGAATGAACTGTTTCTACCGACGGAACTTCTTTTGCCGCAGCAACAGCAGCATCGGAAAGCGATGACGAATTCGCAACTCCAAAAAGGCTTGCGGTATTACCGGATACAGAGGCTTCAAGAAAATGTACTGCGATTTGTTTTTCGTATAAGACATGATGAATAATGCTCTGTGCAAGGCATAACTCTTTCATCCTTGCAGAGAATTCTATTTCATCCCCGGCATTAACGGAATGTTGTACAAGATTTTCAATAACCTCTGAACATGCTGCAGGATGTAAATATGAAGTGTTAAACGTAAGTTTATAATTATGCGGGTCTTTCCAGTCAATATCAAAAAAATATTTATGAAAACCGGTTCTATCCTGATCACTCTGAGTAATTATCTGTCGTGCGTGTTTTTCATCACAGTGAAAAAAACTTTTTATCCGCGCGACACGTACTTCTTCGGATGACACAAGATAAACAGGAATAACGCCGGGCAGATCGCCTAAAATTGCAAAAGAGCCCCTGCCAATAAAAACACAGTTCCCGTCTTTCGCCTCGGCAAGCATCGCGGATTTAAGGTAATGCAGATAGTCGTCCCTGTCATTAGAAAGAGATGCAAAAAAGGACGGCTTGCGTTCATCATACTTTTCAAATTTTTCGCCGTTTACCCCATAACTCTTAATTCGATCTTCAAGGCACTGTTTGTCAACAAAACGGTAATTAAGCCGCTTTGATAATTCAACAGCAGTCTCGTCGCCTAACGCCGCCAGCTCGCGTGAAATAGTTATTATAGCCATACAGATCTCCTTATACTTACAGTATAGACAATATTTTATAAAGTGTATAGATTTTATAACAATGAAAACAAATTTACAAAAAGGTGTGATCTTAGATTCCGGTTTTAAGATTTTAGACGTGGTTCAATTGGATGAGTTAAAAGCAGCGGGTATTTACGCAAGGCACGAAAAGTCCGGTGCGGAAGTTTTTCATGTTTTAAATGATGACAGCGAAAATCTTTTTGCATTTGCCTTCGCTACCGCGCCGGAAGATTCAACCGGTATTGCTCATATAATTGAACATTCGGTTCTCTGCGGCTCCGAAAACTATCCCTTAAAAGAAACATTTAATGTATTGGCGCAGGGCAGCCTTCATACATTTTTAAACGCTTGGACATTTCCCGATAAGACAGTGTATCCTGCAAGCTCTTTAAACGAAAAAGATTATTTTAATCTTATGGCGGTTTACGGCGATGCTGTATTTCGTCCACGTCTTGATGAATGGACTTTTATGCAGGAAGGATACCGTTATGAATTTAAGGACAATAGTGAAAAATTAACAATTACCGGCGTTGTGTATAACGAGATGAAGGGCGCGTATTCCGCACTTGATGAATATGCCGGACAGTGGAGCATAAGATCGGTGTTACCCGATACAATTTATGCACATGATTCAGGCGGCGATCCTGAACGTATTCCAGATTTAACTTTTGAGAAATTTAAACAATTTCATAAAGAAAGATACTCTCCCGCCAATTGTAAAATTTATTTGGAAGGGAATATCCCTACGGAAAAACAATTTGCATTTTTAAACGAAAAATTCTTAAACAATATTGAAAAAGGAATGACGGCTTTGCCTGTTAAGTGTGCGGAACGCTGGAATGAAGGGCGCGAATACAAATTAAAAGCCCCTGCAGGCTCCGACGAAAAAGTAATAGCGTTTATTTCATGGCTTTGTTCGGATTATGAAAACGGAAACAATCTTCCTATGTCGATACTAACCGAGATACTGCTTGGACACGATGGTTCGCCTTTGACAAAAGCGTTAATTGAATCCGGTTTAGGTGAAGATTTAGCGCCGGTGTGCGGTTTGGAAAGTGAGATGCGTCAGGCGGTGTGGACTGTAGGTTTACGCGGCGTAGAGAATTCAAAACAAAGTAAAGCCGTTGAATCCCTGATCATCAATGAATTAAAAAGGCTGGTGCGTGAAGGAATTCCAAAAGAGGAAATTGAAGCCGCCCTGCTGCTATTGAAATTTTCTCACAAAGAAATAAAGAGGGCGGGCGGGCCATGGTCATTGGTGTCTATGCGCCGCTGTCTGCGCGGCTGGCTTAACGGATTTTTGCCGTGGGACACACTGTTGTTTTCGCCGCGTATCGAAGCAATAAAAAAAGAAATTGCAAACGACAGCCGTTATTTTGAAAAAATCATACAAAAAGAATTTTTGGATAATCCGCACCGCGCTCTTGTTATACTGGAAAGTGATAAAAAGTTTTTAAGCGCAAAAGAAAAGGAACAGAAAAAAAAGATACTCTCCTTTGAGTCATCTTTGTCGATTGAAAAAAAAGATAGTATACGAAAAAAAAATGAAGAATTGCTTAAAAGGCAAAATACGCCCGATTCACCCGAAGCGTTAAAAACAATTCCGCATTTAACTACACACGACCTCGCTACAGATATTGAAAAGATAGACAGGCAAATTGTGAATACGGCAGGTATTTCCTGCGTTACGCATAACATTTTTACCAACAACATTGTATATTGTGATTTTGCTTTTCCCGTTGATTTTCTTTCTACAGAAGAATACCTTTGGCTGCCGTTGTTTACGCATTGTGCTAATTCCGTCGGCTTACCGGGAATGAATTATGCGGAAGTTTCAAGCCTCTTTGCACGTACAGTAGGCGATTTTACGGCAATGCTGGAAACAGGCGCTAAAATCCCGCAGCAGAATAACGCAGCCGAAAGCATTATCCCGGTCAGCAGCGATTATGTTATTTTCAGGTTAAAAACACTGGATCAAAAATTAAAACCGTCCCTTGAACTTGCCTGTAAGATGATCCGCGAAGCCGACTTTACAGATACAAGAAGGCTAAACGATTTAATTCTTGAGTGCAAGAATGACGCGGCATCAAGCCTTGCGCCTAACGGCAGTATGTATGCGGCGTTAAGCGCAAACAAAGGCAATTCGCGCAGCAGGGCGGTGAATGAGATATGGAAGGGGCTTACCCAGCTTGAGTTTATTCATAAAATTTCAAAAATAAAAACCGCTGATATCAGTGAGCGGCTTATAAAGCTGCGGGATAAGATTATTTCAAATTCAAAGGTTATTATAAATATAACAGGCGAAAATAATGATGAAACGTTACGCGAAATAGGCAGTATCTTTTCCGGTTTTTCAACTGTTAATTCAAACAATAGTCAAACATCAATAAATAATATAAAACCCGCGTTTGAAGTATATTCTTCCCATTCACTGCAAATCGGTTTTTCAGGCGTATCAATGGGCGCTTCCGCCTATACAACAAAAGAGTCAGCCGCCGAAAAAGTGTTGTGCCATTATTTGTCAACAGGCGCGTTATGGACAACTATGCGTATGCAGGGCGGCGCTTACGGAGCATCGGTTCATGTTGATCCGGTTGAAAAAGATTTGCTATTTTCAACTTACCGTGATCCCGATCCTATAAAATCATTGTCGTTGCTGCCGGATATTTTTAAAAATGTTTCGCAGGAAAAAATAGATCACGATATGCTTGAAAAAACGATCATCGGAACTTATTCAACAGAAAGACAACCCCGCGCACCCGGAATAAAAGGGTTATTGGATTTTCTTAGGTTTATATACAATATCAAAGATGAACAGAGGCTTACTCAAATTGAAAATATTATAAGCGTAAAAGCGGAAGATGTTGCACAGGCAGCGTTAAGATTTTATGAAGGAATTAAAAACGCTCCCGGCGCGGTTATCGCCGGAAAATCTTTAGCCGCCGCCGCATCGAAAAAAACAGGCGTAAAGATTCACAGGCTGCCGGTATAACTTAAAGCCCCTGACGGCGGGAGGTGTATGTAAAACCTGTCCAAAATTTGTATAGGTAACCGGTATCTGCAAATTTTTCAAGGTCTATTGGTATTTCCGCCTCAATATGCCAGCGTACAGTTTTTGAAAGTTCAATGTTAAAACCGCCGCCCACCAAAACAGGTTTAATTTGCGGTTCTTCTCTGTATCCGCCGTCGGTTGTGGTACGTGTTAATATCTGATAGCCGGCCATTAGCACAATGCGGTATGGAACATTTTTTGAGTATGTCTCCGACCTAAGTTGAAAACGCATCCTTGTGGTTTCGACTTTTAAATTTGCGTTTGACTGTTCCGCATAATCCTTGTAAGTAAATTCAAAAATTGAAAAAATATGAGGCAGCCAAAAACCGAATTGAGCGCCTATCAGGAGGCGGGATACGTTTTCATCTCCGTACACTTGACCAAGCACACTGGAGCCCGCCGATAGCGCTAAAAACCAAGCGTCGGGATAGAAAAATCCGAAATGCCCGGAAAAACCAACGTCAACTGCTTTTATAGCAAAGTCATCAAAGCCGATAAAAACACCGAAACCCAAAAAAAGATGACCAAAATTGTAGGCTGTCCTTCCTGAAATTACGCTGCGAAACATAGGATCATAATCATAGTTGATGCTGTAACTAAAAACACCATTGTAAGGTCCGTCAAATTCACTGAATATTCTTAATTTTGCGAAAGGCGCGAGCGACGGCTTAAATTCCGTACCTACACGACTATGTTGGAATGGACTAAAAGAAGAGTTGTCAATACCGCCCAGTATGGTTACTTCACGAGCGTAAAGAGGGACGGACAATAAAAAAACAATTATTATAAAACCGGCTGCTTTTAACTTCATGATACCAAACTCTGTACCTTGTGCCGGCAGCAAGCGCGGATATGACACGCATATCCGCAGCTTTTTAACGTTTTGAGAACTGAAAACGTCTGCGTGCGCCGCGTTGACCGTATTTTTTACGCTCAACCATGCGCGGGTCGCGTGTCAGGAAGCCATTACTGCGCAAACTAACACGGTTTCCCGGATCAACCTGACAGAGAGCGCGGGCTATGCCATGGCGGCAGGCTCCGGCTTGACCATGTATCCCGCCGCCTGAAACATTTATTACAATGTCAAAATTGCTTTCTGCGGCGGTAATCATCAAGGGTTGACGAACAATGTTCACGTGCTCGTTCTGGACAAAGTATTGGTTGTCCGGCTTGCCGTTGATCACTATTTTACCGCTGCCGTCGCGGATATAAACGCGGGCGATGGATGTTTTTCTTCTTCCTGTTCCTATTCCGAGATTCTTCACACAATACCTCTTATAAATCTATAGTTTGGGGATTCTGGGCGCTATGCGGATGTTCCGCTCCGGCGTAAATTTTTACGTTAGTAAAGAGTTTACGTCCAAGAGGTCCCTTTGGCAGCATACCATGAATTGCTTTTTCAAGCGGAGCGCAGGGGTGTTTAGCCTTTAGTTGATTGTATGTCTGCGTCTTTAAACCGCCGGGATAACCGGTATGATGACGATAAAGTTTATTTTCGTCTTTATGACCGCTTATCGTAGCCTTTTCGGCATTGATTATTACAAGAAAATCACCGACTTCTTGATGGGGCACAAAAACAGCTTTTTCTTTTCCACGAACTATAGACGCGGCGCGGGATGCAAGCCGTCCTACGGGCTTACCCTGTGCGTCAATTACAAACCACTTCCGCTCAACTTGGGCGGGTTTTACAAAAAGAGTCTTCATAGAATACAGATTGTCATAAATTCGCAGATCGTGTCAATAGAAGGGAAGACAGCGGGTGCAATATTTTGCTATTCTTTAGGGCATGGGCATTTGTGGAAAAAAAATAGTACAAGCTCCGTTAGGGATCATTTTTTTTACGCTTATGTTTTTTGTTTTTACTCCGGTCTTTGCCCAGGAAAATGACACGGAAAAAACACCTGCTCAGGCTTCAGCCGACGCGCCGCGGGAGCCGGAAACAGCGCAAACCGGCGGCGAAAGCGCAGAATCCGGTGAAGACGAAAAACCGGCAGAGGGCAGAGGGCAGCTATGGCTTTCAAAACTCATTTTATCATTTGGTTGTTCGATACTTGTTTTACAGGAAGATTACGGATTTGAGTCGGCCCCCACGCCTGTTTTACCCGCGCCATTTATCGCGCTTTCGTTTCCGCCGCTTGGCGGCTTTATTAAGTTACGGCTCGAAACCACGGTAGATTTATATTTTACCCATTATAAATGGTCGTATAGCATGAATTGTCCGCTGCCTTCGGAAATTGAAAACCGTTCGGCATTTGTTTTCGGCATAATGCCGGCGTTGCAGGTTCAAGGCAGTTTCGATATAAAAAAACTAAATTTCCGCGTAAACGCGGGATTAGCAGCCGACCTCCGCGTAATCACCATTGCCGAAGACCTTAACGCCGCCGACTGGGAAGATGCAACAGCGCAGACCAATCTAATAAAAGACTATTTTTGGGAAGGCGCACGGTGGTTATTCCCGGAACTTGGATTGGGGGTTGGCTATAATTTTTCGCCTAAATATTCTGTCGGGCTGGATTTCCGCTTTTATTTCCCGCTGGACAAACCGGAGGCGGCTGCAAACATACAAGGCGGGGGCTCGCGTTTTGCTATAGGCGTGAGAATATCACGAAATTTTGAGAAAAAGTAAGCGCCGTTAAAGCGCCGTCCATTCTGCCTCCGTAATCAATATTAGGAGGCTTATATGAACAAAAAATCTTACCGCGTTATGCGGATCTTATCGGCGGCAATATTAACGTTTTTTTTCCCGCTGGCGGCGGCATCCTGTTTCGGCGGTTGTGATGTTTACCCGGGTTTTGGTGAAATTCACGGCAGTTCCGCAAAACTTTCTATTGCAACATGGAATTTGCAGGCTCTTTTTGACGAGTCAGACGACGGTATAGAATACGATGAGTACCGCGCAGGTTCAGGCTGGACAAAGGAAAAGTACCTTGCAAGGCTCAACATGATTTCTCAGGGTATAAACGCGATAGAAGATGGGGGACCGGACATTCTTGCCCTTGTAGAGGTGGAAAACCACGAAATTGTAAAAAAACTTTCCGGTGAATACCTTAACAAAAACGGCTACCGTTATAGTTTTTTTACAAACACGCCGGGCTATTCGCTGGGCTTGGGTTTTTTAAGCCGTTATCCCATAACAAAGTCATATTCTCATTCGTCTAACATCAACGGCGAACAAATACCGCGTCCTATAGCCGAGATTTGGGTTGAGCCTAACGGACAGCCTCTTGTGATTTTTATCTGTCATTGGAAATCCAAACTTGGCGGCGAGGACACAAGCGAAATTATGCGGCGTAACGCGGCACGGGTTATACTACGCCGTGTTCAGAGCATAAAGGCGGAAAATCCTGATATTCCGATAGTTGTTCTGGGTGATTTAAACGAAAACTATGATGAGTTCTACAGGCAGTCCTGCGAGTACATTTGCGCCCTGCTCCCCGATGACCCGGAAGCCGCCCTCCTTGCAGGCTTTAAACTCCCTGCTACAGACGACGAGAGCGGCATTGAGGTACCGGATAATCTCCCTGTTCAAGATTTTTTAATTTTGAGCAATGAAAAACCGCCCGTTTCCTCGTTTTTTTACAAAGCCGAAGGTGTTTTTTATTCACCATGGGGAGAAGAATTACAGAACGGCTCTTATTATTACAGTCAGAACTGGGAAACAATCGATCACTTTCTGCTTTCCGCAGCATTTTTCGATCATAAAGGCTGGGATTATAAAACGGCGATGGTGATGGATGTTGAGCCGTTTATAAATTCAAAGGGCGAGCCTTCCACATA
>BNVA01000080.1 GCA_025997755.1 Spirochaetia bacterium
TCCGTACGGCTGTATGGAACAACGCAGCGCGGCGATACTACCGCTTGTAATTTTTGGTGAATACATTGAGGCGCTGAATCTACAGAATGAAGTGGAAGACCCCGTGAAGGTGGTGGAAAATGAGCTTAAAGAATGGGCAAAGGTTCAGCTTCCGTCAGGCGGTTTTCCATATTGGCAGTCCGGTACAGAGGCGAACGGCTATGTTTCATTGCGCATAGCGCACATTATAGCCCTTGCAAAAAACAAAAATTATAGAGTGCCCGATTCAATAAAGATCGCTTCACTTTTAAATTATCTTGAAAACGAATATACACGCTTACAACGCCTAACGGTGAATGACTGGGATTATAATTCGCGTACATACCTGCAAGCCTATATGCTGTATATTTTTTCATTATTTCAAGTGTCAAGTGCTGCTCCGTTGTCAATTGATCCATCGCGGCTTTCGGAGCTTACTTCCCGCCCAAATGCAGATCCTTCCGTGCTTGCGTTTGCAGGCATGGCTTACAAAAACACGGGCAGAAGCGCGGAAGCTGAGGCATCTGCAAAAAAACTACGCGGCGTTATGCGCCTAACACCGCGCGGCGTAGAACTAACTGCAGAAAAAAACCTTAGGTGGAATTATTTTTACGGCGGAGAAACCGAACAGCTTGCGCTTAGTTTGGAATTCTTTGCAATGCAATTTCCGAACGATGAAATAAACACAAGACTTTTACACACCCTGCTTATGTCGCGGCGCGGAGGCGCATCATACTGGAATAACACGGCAGTTACAGTCCGCATACTTCAGGCTGTAGATCAACTAATACGCTCCGAAAATCTCGATAAAACCGATGAAAGCGCCGCCGCGTCTATAGACGGACGTGAGCTTCTTGACGGAACATTTAAAGGGCTTGGCGCAAAACCGGAAACAAAAACTTTTGATTTTAAAGCCTTTCCTCTTGCAGCCTTGCAGCGCGACGCAAGACTGCCCCTCAATATAAAAAAAGATGGAGTTGGCAATATCTACTGGACTGCAAGCCTTACATACGCAATTCCGCCGGAACTTCAAAGCATCCGCAATGAAGGAATAGGCGTGTCCATTAAAATTTCAGAGGCGCTTAGCGGCGATGAAATAAAAGACAACATTCTTGAAAGCGGAAAACTTTATCGTGCCGCAGTGCATGTCTCGTCAAGCGGCAGCCGTAATTTCTTAGCCTTGCGAATTCCTGTCCCATCCGGCACGGAAATTCTTGACACGGCTTTTGTTACCACAACCGCTGCGGACAGAAACCAAGAGACACCGGCGTTGGAACCCAGTCATAAAGCAATAATGGACAACGAGGTGCGCTTCTTCTGGGACAACTTACCGCAGACAGGTACAGATGTTCAATTCCTATTTCGGGCAACCCGCAGGGGAGTCTACCCTACACCGCCTCTGCAAGCCGAGTGTATGTACGAACCCGAAATTTTCGGCAGAACCTCCGGTGTTTTGTGGATGATAAAATAGTAATATGCTGCGTATACGCAAGATTACTCTTATCTGTCTTTCCGCTGTGTTCGTTCTTTTCCTGTCATTGCGCATAACGCCATACCGCGATTTAAAAACTTTTTTAAACCGTCCTTGCAGTACAAGAGTGCATGACAGAAACGGTGTCTTGCTGCAGGTTATCCCGCTTAAAGACGGAATGCGGCGCGAATATCTTAATTTTGAAAATATTCCGCCGTACTTTGCCGATGTTTTTATTCAGGCGGAAGACTCAAGATTCTATTTTCATTACGGAATAGATCTTATAGCGATTGTACGCGCCTTGTTTCAAAACATAAAAACCGGACGGCGTGTAAGCGGCGCATCGACAATAACTATGCAGCTTGCCCGCTTAATTGCCGAGACAGAATCCGTAAGGCGCGGGGCACCTCAAAAAATAATAGAAGCGTTTAACGCCATGCGCCTTGAATCCCGCTTTAGTAAAAAAGAAATTCTATGTATGTATTTAAATTCGGTTTCTTTCGGTTTTCAAACGGAAGGTATCGCTTCGGCATCCCGTAATTTTTTTGCAAAAGAGCAGGATATGCTTTCTCCTGCGGAAGTTTTTTGCCTTGCAGTTATTCCGCGCCGTCCCGCCGCGTACAATCCAATCGCATCAATCGAAAACAAACAAAACTGTTTTCAAGCGGCGCAGGGCTTACAAAAACGTTTTGCGGAAAAAAACAAGTTTCAAAAAAAACACCCGCGTCTCTGCGGTGTTTCCGATCAAGATTTTGAGTTTGCAGTTTCTAATGCAAAACGTTTTAAATATCCTTTTGAAATGCCGCACTTTGTACGTTTTTGTATGAATAGTGTGCCGCCGGATACCGCAGACCTTACCGTAACAGCAGACATAAATGTACAGCACTATGCGGAAAACATTATTGCGTATAACGTAGCGCGTTATCACCAGAACCGCATTACAAACGGATCGTGCATAATTATCGACAATTTAAGCGGCGGAATAATCGCGTGGGTTGGCAGTTATGATTTTAACAATGCACGGGACAGGGGACAGATCGACGGCGTTCTTGCTTTAAATCAGCCGGGCAGCAGCATGAAACCGTTTTTATACTCGCTTGCCCTTGAATCGGGATTTGAACCCGCAAGCGTTCTAGCCGATGTGCCTATGAATTTCGGCAGTAACGAAATCTATATACCGCAAAATTTTAACAATCATTTTAACGGACCTGTTCTTATGCGGCAGGCGCTTGCCTCAAGTTTGAACATACCTGCGGTTTATCTTTTGTATAGGCTTGGCGTTAGAAACTACGCAGATTTTTTAATGAATGCGGGTTTTAATTCGCTTAACAAAAAAGACGGCGCGGTAGATGCGGGACTAGGCCTTGCTCTGGGCAATGCGCCGGTCAGCCTTTATGAGCTTGTATCGGCGTTCAGCATATTCCCGAATGACGGCGTACTGCTGCCTCTTAAATACAATTTGAATGAAAAAGAACACGCGGCAAAAAAAATAATTTCGACAGATACCGCCCGTGTAGTTTGTTCGTTTTTGTCCGATGCCAATGCACGTTATATGGCGTTTGGACGTGCCGGTGTCTTTCAAACAGACTTTCCTGCGATCTTTAAAACAGGCACGGCAAATCAGTATCAAAGCATTGCAGCGTTAGGCGCAAGCCGGAGGTACTCCGCAGCGGTTTGGATGGGTAACTTTACAGGCGAAACCGTTATTGGCAAAACGGGAAGTTCAATTCCGGCATCGGTTGTACGCAGCGTTTTAACTTTTTTACATAAAGCAGGCGGCGTTAATTCACAGACACCGGGCTTTTTAGAGCCTGAATCTTTTGTAAAAAAAACTCTCTGCGCTTTTTCCGGTATGGCGCCTAACGAAAACTGTGTTATACAAACCACAGAGTATGTCCGCGCCGGGCAAACGGAACATGAAATTTGTGATTGGCATTACAGCGAAAACGGACAATCCGCCGTGCGTTACCCCGCTCAGTATCAAAGCTGGCTTTCAATGTCGCGTAGAAGCGGCACTACGGATCAGTCTGCCTCGCCGCTTTCCATTATTACGCCGCGTAATGGTTTTGTTTACTATGCAAATCCGGCTGCAAAAGAATATGATTCTATACCGGTAGAGGTAATAGGCGGACAAAACGATATGCTTACCGTGTTATATGACAGGCAAAACCTTACGGTGCGGCGTCCCTTTAAATTTTTCCTGCCATTGGGCAGCGGCACACATACTCTTACCGTGCAAAACGGCACAGAAGAAGACACTGTGATTTTCGAGGTGCGGTAAAATCTCTACGCGGTTTCCAGCAATGCTTGTTAAATGTCGAAATATTGGGTATAGTTTAATTATCATTTTTATTCTATAGGAGGATAATTTTATGAAGAAATGGGTTTGTGTTATCTGCGGCTATGTTCACGAAGGTAATGAGCCGCCGGCCGCGTGTCCCTTGTGCAATGCTCCGGCATCTAAATTTGAAGAGCAAAAGCCCATAGGCGGCTGAGAACTTGGGGGAGCAGTATGGAAAATCCAGTATTTAAGCGTCATTCGGTACGCGACTTTTTACCGAAACCTGTTGAAAAAGAAAAGCTGCAGCGTATTCTCCGCGCCGGTATGGAAGCGCCTTCCGCCCATAACCGCCGCCCATGGGAATTCATTGTCGTAACAGATGCGGCGGAAAGGGCGGCTATTGCCGAAATGAGTCCATACGCAAAAATGCTCCCCCATGCTGCTGCAGCTGTCATTGTCTGCGCAAATCTGTCTTTGGGCGAAAAAGAAAATGCCGAAGACACATATTGGGTGCAAGACTGCTCTGCAGCAACGGAAAATATACTGATTCAAATTACCGCCGAAGATTTAGGCGGTGTCTGGCTTGGCTGGTATCCCGACACCAAGCGCGTAGGGGCGCTCTCCGCCCGTTTAGGACTCCCCTCGCACATCATACCGTTTTCGGTAATTGCCCTTGGCTATCCCGTGCAGAAAGCAAAGGAACATAACCGGTACGACGAAAAATTAGCGCATTGGGAAAAGTGGTAAACTTTACCTTGACAAAAAACCTTTGTAGGCATAGTTTATACTAAAGTCTTGCTTGGGGGATGTTCCGGTTTCGACTGGTACGGTTCGCTTTGCAGGCCGCAGGTGGAGTGTCGATCTCCTGATTCGGCAAAACATTTAACTGCCAACAACGACAGTTACGATTACGCCTTAGCTGCGTAACCGCGTGGACCCGTTCCGCCGCTCTGAGGGACGGAGTCTGCGTCGCAATCAGAGCTGGCTAACCGGCGTTTCCATGCGGCGGAAGGCGAGATTTTCATGGAATACGGGTACACCGCCTGCCGCGAAGCAAAGCGCGCCCCGACAATTCAATCCGCGGCTAAACCTGTAGACGTTTGTAAGGTGCGTATTAGGACGCGGGTTCAACTCCCGCCATCTCCAAATTGTAAATCATGGGCATGATCTTTATGACGGAGCCGTGCTGCTTGTAAAATGAATGTGCTGTACACAATACTAATCTACCCTATAACACAGATAATTGAATTTGTATTTACATTCTGTCTTAGGATTTTTAAAAACACAGGTGTCTGCGTTATAGCGATAAGCGTGGTGATAAGCATATTAACGCTGCCGTTATACGCCATTGCGGAAAAATGGCAGCAGCTTGAGCGTGATACACAAAAGCGGTTAAAAACAAAAGTTGATAGAATAAAAGCGGTATTTTCCGGTGATGAACAGTACATGATCCTTACAACGTACTACCATCAAAATCACTACCACCCGATATTCGCCCTGCGCAGTTCATTTGGTTTATTGATACAGATACCTTTTTTTATAGCCGCGTATTCTTATCTTTACAATCTTAGCGTTTTGCGCGGAACGCATTTTCTTTTTTTAAACGACCTAGGTGCTCCGGACAAATTGATACACCTGTTAGGATTTGACATAAATTTACTGCCCATTGTTATGACGGTGATAAATATTATCGCCGGGGCTGTGTACCTGCGTGGTTTTCCTTTAAAAGAAAAAATACAACTCTACGGTATGGCGGTAATTTTTTTAGTTTTGCTCTACAACTCTCCGTCGGGGCTTGTTGTCTACTGGACGCTTAACAATATATTTTCTTTATTAAAAAATATTTACTACAAGATAACATTTAAACAAAAGAGTTTGGCTGTCTGCGCTGCGGCAAGCGTTTTGTTTATTTTTATTGCCTACTATGTTTATTTTATCTATAAGGGTTCAACAGAGCTTAGGCAGGTTATTGCCGCCCTTTGCCTTGCAATTGCCGCTGTTATCCCTTGCCTTGTTATTTTTCCGCAAAAAATATTTAAAAAAGTTAAACAACCCGGTTATACGGAAAAAAATACCGCGTCTGTTTTTTTCTTTTCCTGCGCGGCATTGTGGGTTCTTATAGGTATCACAGTTCCCGCGTTATTTATTGCATCATCGCCGCAGGAATTTGCTTTTATAGATTCTTATACAAACCCTTTGTATTTTGTTTTTAATACGGCGATGCAGGCGGCAGGGCTTATACTCTTTTGGCCGTTATGTATTTATTTTCTTTTCCGTGAAAGTTCAGGCAGAGTATTTTCGCTTATAGCCGCATCTCTTTTATTTGCCGCTCTTATAAATGTTCTTTTCTTTCCGGGTAATTACGGCATTATATCTATCAATTTTGTTTATGCAACAGGCGTTGGCCATTCAAACGATGTTATTATAAAAAATCTTTTTATTTTGATCATTCCTGCTGTATGCCGTGCTGTTCTATACTACGCAAATTTACAAAAGATAACTTCCGTAATCTGTGCAATTTGTCTTTTTGCGGTTTCCGGTTTAGCTTTTTACAATATTTTTGAGATACACAAAGGGTTTAATGAGTTAAAAGAATTTAAAAAAGCGCCCACTCCCGAAGTTACATCAATAGAACCGGTTTTTAATTTATCACGAACCGGAAAGAACACAGTTATAATAATGTTAGACAGGGCAAGCAGCGTTTTTGTTCCTTACATTTTTGAAGAAGCCCCCGAACTAAAAAACATATACTCAGGTTTTGTATACTATCCAAACACGGTTTCCTTCAATGGCTGGACAAATTTAGGCGCTCCGCCGATCTTCGGAGGGTATGAATACACGCCTACAGGAATTAACGAAAGGGACACTACGCCGGTTGTTACAAAGCACAACGAAGCATTGCTGCTTATGCCGCGCCTTTTTTCAGAAGCCGGTTTTGAAGTAACAATTACCGATCCCACATATCCTAATTTAAGCAGCAAAGACGACCTTCGAATATACGAACCGTATCCCGAAATAAAAGCCCTTATTACGGACGGCGTGTATAAAAACTTATGGCTTAAAGAGCAAAATTTTTATGTTCCTGCAACAAGTTCGATCATAAAAAGAAATCTTTTGTGGTACAGCCTTTTTAAAGCCTCGCCATACCTTCTTAGAAAGGGAATGTATCTTAACGGCGATTGGTGTTCTCCTGTTCAATCACAAAAAATTACGGAAGCTCTGGATGGTTATTCCGTGTTAGACTATCTGCCGCGTTTAACCGGCTTTGAGCCTAAAAAAGAAAACACGGCTCTTGTTATGGTAAACAATACAACGCATAACCTTGCCTTTTATCAAGCGCCGGACTATAGACCGTCATATTCAATAACCAATTACGGCACAAGTAAATTTGGAAAAGAAATTGCGTATCATTCATTTATTGCCTCGTTAAAGAGAATAGGGGAATGGCTTGAGTTTTTAAAAAAAGAAAATGTTTACGACAACACAAGGATTATTTTAGTATCCGATCACGGCAATCAAGTGAACTATGCCACCTATATCGGGCTTCCTTTTAATGTTGATAATTTTAATCCTGTTCTGCTGGTAAAAGATTTTAACTCAAGCGGAGAGCCTAAAACCGATATGACTTTTATGACAAACGCCGATGTTCCTTCCATTGCGTTTAACGGTCTTATTGAAAACCCTGTAAACCCGTGGACAAATAAAAAGATCGATATGAGTGCGAAAGAAAAACCGCAGTATATAGCAATATCTGCTTCCGTAAATCTTGAAAACCCTAATTCAACACAAATACATCTTGATCAAAAAAATAATTACTATGTAAAAGAAAATATTTTTGAAGCAAAAAATTGGGAGAAAGCAGGACAATGAATTTACATCTCTTATATATAGACCCGGGCACGGGGAGTATGCTTTTTTCTATATTGATAGGAATTGCATCGCTTGGTTATTTTTTATTCCGTGCCTTGATTATAAAGTTAAAAGTTGTTTTTTCAGGCGGAGCGGCGGCAAAAACAGGGTCTGCAACTCCTTATGTAATTTACTGCGAGGGCAGGCAGTATTGGAATGTTTTTAAACCTGTTGCAGATGAATTTGAAAAAAGACAAATTGACGTTTTATACCTTACATCGGCAGATGATGATCCTGTTTTTGAAAACAACTACAAATACATAAAGGCGGAGTACATAGGAGAGGGAAACAAGGCATACGCCCGGTTAAATATGCTGTCTGCGGATTTTGTTTTAATGACAACGCCGGGACTGCAGGTTTATCAGTTAAAAAGATCAAAAATGGTTAAACACTATTCCCATATCTTACACATGCCAAGCGATGCCGTTACATACCGTTTGTTTGGACTTGATTATTTTGATTCAATTTTATTGACGGGAAGTTATCAGGCGGACGATATACGCAGGCTGGAAAAATTACGCGGTCTGCCCGAAAAGAAATTGATAACCGTCGGATGTACATATCTTGATGTTTATGAAAAAAATATAAAGCACATAACGGTAGAAGAAAACCATGTTTTTACGGTACTTGTTTCGCCTTCGTGGGGACAATCGGCACTGCTTTCAAAATTTGGTACAAAATTGTTAGACCCGCTTGCCGAATCCGGCTTTAGAATAATTGTACGCCCGCACCCTCAGTCAAAAAAATCCGAACTCTCCATGCTGGATACATTAACATCGAAATACAAAGATAACAGCCGTGTTGAATGGGATTATGAAAGAGAAAACATTTATTCTCTCTCAAAAGCCGACATAATGATCTCGGACTTTTCCGGTATTGTTTTTGATTATGTTTTTTTATTTGACAAACCTGTCATATATGTTCAACAGGGAATGGATCTGCGTCCTTATGATGCCGACGATATTTATACTAAACCCGAAGACCTTTGGCAGTTTCGTACATTGAAAGAAATAGGAATAGAGCTAAAAGAAACGGATTTTAATAATATTGTTGGCGTTATTAAAAATGCCTCGGACAGCGCGGAATTAAAACAGGCGCGTATTCGGGCAAAGGAAGCGGCATGGGAAGCGCACGGCGAATCCGGCAAGCGTGTTGTTGATTTTATTCTGATGCCGCAAGCGTAGGAAGCGACGACTTTTTATTTTTTAAAAAGGGCTGCTCTTTTTCCGTAATTGAGTCCAAAACAATCATAGAAAGTTTTTTGTATTTTTCCGGCAATAATTCTGCATCCTCTTCTTCGTAACGCTGTAATATTTCGTTGAATTCTTCCCGCGCCGTTACATATTTCTTTTGTTTGTAATGAATAAACGCTATTTCGTACTTGGCTCCGTAAACCGCATCTTCCTCCAGG
>BNVA01000081.1 GCA_025997755.1 Spirochaetia bacterium
TGCATTTGTAAGCCGTTTTTGCAATTTTTCTATGTCCATTTTATAAAAACCTTTTTGCCAGATAAAAGACAAATCCCTATAATCAGCCGGTGCCGGTAATCCCATTCCTGTATCAAAACCATAGACCTCAATATTTATATCAAGTGCACTACTAATAACTTTTGCACATTTTTCTAAAACTAAAAGTCCTTTTCCGCCTGCTACACCAAATTCAATTACACTAATGCTTTTTAAGTTTAGTTTTTTTGCAAGAAA
Source organism: Spirochaetia bacterium (assembly GCA_025997755.1). The sequence goes on from BNVA01000081.1 coordinate 256, forward strand.
TGCTGCTTGATAAACACAATAAAAATAATGCGGTCGTTTGTATTTACTTTTATATAGCGAGCCGTGTTTTTCACTTTTCCATTCGCGGTTTTCCGTAAGCTTGATTACCAAAGGCCATATTTTCTCTCGAAAACCGGCAGGAACGAACTTTCTATATGCACCGCGTGCAGATTCATAAAATCCCATAAAATAACCTCCTAACGCCAGCGTAAGCGGGCATTTATTTAACTATGTCTATTTGTGATAGTTTAACTTTAGATATGACTTATTGTCAATAATCAATCTCTAATCGGCACATATAATATTGTTTATATGGCAATTAGGATGGTGAATGACTGATCTTAGGAAATTACTTTCTGCGAATGTGAAGAACTATCGATGTAAACTAGGTCTTTCACAGGAGAAATTAGCGGAAAAAGCGAATACTTCCACGAATTATATTGCCGCGATTGAAGGAGAACGGCGCTTTCCTTCGGTTGAAATGCTGGAGAAACTAGCATTTTCTCTTGAAATTGATACACCGGAGCTTTTCTCTATGCAAACAGTACAAGAAGAGAGCATAAACCGGTTTCAAGAAGATATTTTATCGGATTTGGGACAGGTTGTTTCTGATTTTATCTCAAAAAGAAAGGCGAACTTTCAAAAATCAAAAAAGTAAGATGCTTCATCCCTAAAAACTTGCCTCAGGCTACTCCAGCACGGCGCGCTCTCTTGGATTTTATGACAGGTTTTTAATGATATGGTTTGCAAGTTTTTCATTTACATCAGGATGTCTTGGAATACGTTCGGTTATACCTGTTCTTGGATTTTTGTAAACATCATGCTTTTTACCATGTTTTACAAATATACACCCTTGGGCTTTTATTATTTTCAATAGCGCGCCATTTTTCATGCAATTTTTAATTTTCCGATTTTTCTTTCTGGTATCTCTTTGTGGTCTTCTTCTTGTTCCAATTCATAAAGGTCTTCAAGCATTTCTTCAAGTTCCTTGACGGTCTTTCCTTGTGTCCAGTGCTCAGGGTAATCATTAAGATAACCTAAAAACCAGCCATCACTTTCCTGCCAATATGTGTACTGCAATTCCATATTTTCTCTCACTTTACCGTTCAATCTACACGGTGTGCTGCGGCTACTCCAGCACGGCGCGGATGCGGCGGATGCCGGAGGATGAGGATTGTTCTTTTTGGATTTTGAAAGTGCCCATGGTGCCGGTGTGTTCGACGTGGGGTCCTCCGCAGACTTCTTTTGAAAAATCGCCTATTGCGTAGACCTTTACCTGAGATTCGTATTTTTCGCCGAACAGAGCCATTGCGCCGCCTTTTTTTGCCTCTTCCAGATCCATTATTTCCATTTTTACGGTATGGTCGCGTTTTATCTGTTCGTTTACGATGCTTTCTACCCGCTCAATCTGTTCTTTTGTCATTGGAGAGGGGTGGGAAAAATCAAACCGCATTCTTTCATGTGTGATGTTGGAACCTTTTTGCGCTATGTAATCGCCCAGTACCATTTGAAGGGCTTTCTGCAAGAGATGGGTAGCTGTGTGGTACTTTGTGGTGATTTCACTATGGTCGGATAGCCCGCCTTTAAAAACCTGATCTCCGCCCGCACGTGAAAGCTCCTGATGTTTTTTAAACGCTTCATCGAATTCGGCGCGATTCACGCTTAAACCGGATTCTTTGGCAACTTCTTCTGTCAACTCAATTGGATAGCCGTAGGTATCGTATAGTTTAAAAGCTAAACGCCCCGACATTATCTTTTTGGGGTCGCGTAGCAGGTTTGGAAGGAGTTTTTCAAACTCTTTTTCGCCTTTTTGCAGGGTTTCAAGGAATTTTTCTTCTTCGTTTTGAAGTTCGGCTAGGGTAAATTCTTTATTTTCAATCAATTCGGGGTATGGACCGCCGAATTCGTCTATAACAACCTGTGCGATAGCCGTTAAAAAGATGCCTTCTATGCCTAATTTTCGTCCGTGACGGACTGCGCGGCGGATCAAACGGCGTAAAACGTATCCTGCGCCTACATTCGAGGGGCTTACTCCCTTGGGATCACCTAAAATAAAGGTGCTTGAACGTATATGGTCTGCAATTATGCGTGCCGATTTGTCTTTTTCGGGATCGGTGCCGTAAGTATAGCCGGATGCCTTGCCTATTGCCGCTATTATCGGGGCAAAAATTTCTGTGTCGTAGACCGATTTTTTACCCGTTAGTATCGTGACTGTGCGTTCAACGCCCATACCGGTATCAACGCATTTGCGGGCGAGCGGGATATAATTACCATCGGCATCCTTGTTGTACTGCATGAAAACATCGTTCCAGATTTCAAGCCACTTGCCGCAGCCGCAGCCCGGCTCGCATTTTGGTCCGCAAGGCTCCTTGCCCATGTCGATGAACATTTCGCTGTCCGGCCCGCATGGTCCTGTTGTCCCTGCCGGTCCCCACCAGTTATCCTCACGCGGTCTGTAGGCTATTCTGTCGTCGGAAAACCCAAGCGAACGCCATACTGCCGCCGATTCGTCGTCGCGGGGTATACCTTCCTCTCCGGCAAAAACGGTAACGCCAAGTGAGTTATGCGGTATGCCTAGCCACTTTTTTGAGGTGAGAAATTCATAACTCATCCTGATAGCGCCCTCTTTGAAGTAATCTCCAAGTGACCAGTTTCCCAGCATTTCAAAAAAAGTAAGATGACTAAAATCGCCTACTGACTCTATATCGCCGGTACGTATACATTTTTGAAAATTGACAAGCCGCTTTCCGGCTGGGTGATCCGCTCCGAGCAGGTAAGGAACCAATGGGTGCATACCGGCGGTGGTAAAAAGCACGGTAGGATCGTTTTCGGGCAGCAGGGACTTTCCCTGAATCTGCTCATGCTCTTTTGATTTAAAGAATTCAATGTACTTAGCCCTTAATTCGTTAGCCGTCATTTTTTAATATCCTGTTATAGGTGCAATTTCGGATTCTTCTTCCATACGGTATTTAACATCGCCCCTAAAAACCTCCGCTGCCGCATAAGAGACAACTTTTCCGTCGTTGTCTTCAACATCCGGCGATTTGATCATGGAAAGTTGATATGAGCGCCTTGACGCCGCGCAAGTAATCTCGTACATATTGCCTTGAAATTTGATAAGCTCTTCTAAAGGGAATAACATTTGCTCTCCTAATCAAGCGGTTTTAGCCAGCGGATACACTTCCGGCGGCTGCATTTTTTCAACGGTATCTTTGGTTATCACAACTCGTTTTTGTCCGGCTTGTGAAGGCAGCTCAAACATTAGGTCTGTCATAAGCCGTTCGACAATGGCACGCAAACCGCGCGCTCCGGTTTTTTGTTTTATCGCGGTTTCCGCAATGGCATTAACCGCATCGTCTGTAAATTCAAGCCGTACATCGTCGATAGCCAGCGATGCCTGATACTGCTTTACAATAGCGTTACGCGGCTCAGTTATGATACGTTTAAGTTCATCGACCTTTAGCTCCTCAAGGCATACCGTTATCGGCAGACGCCCGATAAATTCCGGTATCATACCAAAGCGTATCAGATCATCGGGGTGAAGATTGTCGAAAAGCTCTTTTGTACTTTGGTTTTTTCCGGCACTTTGATCCGCGCCGAAGCCCATGGGATGCTGTACAACACGGCGTTCAATATACTTGTCTAAACCGACAAAAGCGCCGCCGCAAATAAAGAGTATGTTTGTCGTGTCTATGCGTATCATCTCTTGATTTGGATGCTTGCGCCCGCCCTGCGGCGGCACAGAAGCTACCGTGCCCTCGATAATTTTTAACAGAGCCTGCTGTACGCCCTCGCCGGAAACATCGCGGGTTATAGAAATATTTTCGCCCTTGCGGGAAATTTTATCTATTTCGTCTATGTAAACTATTCCCCTCTCCGCCGCCGCAATGTTGCTGCCAGCGCTTTGTATTAACTTTAACAGGATATTCTCGACATCTTCGCCGACATAGCCTGCCTCGGTAAGGGTTGTAGCGTCAACAATGGCAAAGGGGACTTTTAGTTTTTTTGCCAGTGTTTTTGCAAGAAGCGTTTTTCCTGTTCCCGTGGGCCCTATCAACAGAACATTTGATTTTTCGATTTCTACATCATCGGGATTGCAAGCCGGGTTTGCGATACGTTTGTAGTGATTGTAAACGGCTACGGACAGAGCTTTTTTCGCCGCGTCCTGACCAATCACAAATTGATCTAGGTAGGCTTTTATCTCTTTAGGGCGGGGAATATCACCTGTAAATTGAGTTGAAAGATCGCGTTCTTCCTCGTTTAAAATACGCCTGCAAACCTCAACGCACTCATCGCAGATAAAAATATCCACAGGTCCCGCTATAAGCCGCCGTGCAGTATCACCGCCCTTTCCGCAGAACGAGCATGTTCTTTCTGAAGTCGATGTATTACGAAGTCTTGCCATTTTCACCCCTTTCTAAAATTTTATCTACAACACCGTAATTTACCGCATCTTCTGCAGACATATAAAAATCACGCTCCATATCGGCGGCTACAATCTTTTCCGCCTTTTTACAATGTTTGGCAAAATAATCAATGGTTAGTTTTTTCAAGCGTAGTATTTCTTTTGCCTGTATCCCTATATCCCGCGCCTGCCCTTGAGCGCCGCCCCAAGGCTGGTGAATCAACACCCGTGACGATGGCAGAGCCATGCGTTTGCCCTCGGCTCCGGCGGTTAAGATCAGAGCGCCCATGCTTGCCGCCTGCCCGACACAAATCGTCTGAACATCGGACTTAATGTACTGCATCGTATCGTATATAGCCAAACCGGCAGTTACGGAGCCGCCGGGTGAATTGATGTACAGACTTATTTCTTTTTCCGTATCTTGACCATCAAGAAACAACAACTGAGCTACGACAAGGTCTGCGGTAAGATCATTTATCTCGCCGTCCAAAAAAACAATTCTGTCTTTAAGCAGCCGTGAATATATATCGTAGGAACGCTCTCCCATACCGGTTTGTTCAACAACAATGGGGACTAAGTTATTCATCTGTTCGTGCATAATATTAAGTTACTAATTTTCAGGAATAATATCCAGAAAATTAACAGTTTTTCCTTTTTTTATGGTATTTTTTGATAAAAGCAACTCGGTAATTTTTTCCGACTTAATTATATTATCCAATGTATTCTTTGCTTCTTCCGACTCAAACAGCTTTTTTACATCTTCAACAGGCTCACCTCGCGCTTCCGCTTCTTTTACAATGAGCGCGTCTATATCCGCATCCGTTACTTCAATATTGGAATCTTTAATTACTTCGGCAAGCAAAAACTGATTATGAATTGATTTTTCCGTATCTGGACGCCACATTTCCATAAGCGGGCTGCTTCGTCTAAAGAAATCGGAAAAATCCTTTTCCGGAATTTTGTAGGCTTTTGAAAATTGCTGCATTCTTTCGGCAAGTTCAACGATAATTAAAGATTCCGGTATCTCAACAGGATTTTCTTCCCTCATTTTTTCCAACAGAGAATTAAATTTTTTGGTTTTTAAAGTATCTTCCAGCCTTTTGTTTAAGGATTCGCGTATATCTTTCTTTAAGTCGTCCAAAGTTTTGTATTTTTCATCAACATCCTGAGCCAGATCGTCGTTAAGCTCCGGGAGTTCTTTTTTCTTTATTGAATTTATTTTAACGCGAAGTTTTTTTGTTTTGCCTGCAAGATCGGGAATATCGAAATTTTCCGGGTAAGATTTAGTTATATCTCGGGTCTCGCCGGACTTCATACCGGTTAAATCATCGTCAATCTTATAATAATTGGCGTTTGTCCCAAGTGTCCAAATAAAATCTTTACGCTCCGAATCCGGCAATGCTTCGCCCGTATCCGACAACTCGGCATAATCTACGCTCAAAATATTGTTTTTTTCGGCAGGAGAGCCTTCTTCTTTATCCATGACAATGGCGTTACGTTCCCGCAACTTTTCAAGTTCACGCTCGACATCGGCATCGGTAACCAGAGCCTCGTCAACTTCAATTTCTAAACCTTCCCATTTTTTCAATTCAACTTTCGGCATCACATCATACTTAACGGAAAAAACAAAATCCGTGTTCAAATCAAGTTTAGGTTCACCGTCAATAGACGGGTCTGCACCCTGCAACGGCGTATACTCAGGCGGAAAATCCGGCTCCTCAAAACTTCCCAGCACCGTTTTTGAGATGATTTCGTTTAGAATGTCTTCTTTAAGTCTGTCCCCCAGTTTGCTTTCAAGGACGGAAACAGGCGCTTTTCCCTTGCGAAACCCGGGAATTTGAACTGATTTTGCTATATTTTTAGCGAATTCATTGTACTTTTGCCGAACTTCATCATTTTTAATCGTGTAGGTTACTTTTACAGCCGATTTTTCGAGCTTTTCAAAGCCTTTATCTATTGCCACATTTTTCCTCTTTTATAAAATAATGAAGCGGGAAACGGGAGTCGGACCCGCGACATCCACCTTGGCAAGGTGGCGCTCTACCACTGAGCTATTCCCGCGTGTGTCTACTTTATACTAATTTTTACGTGGTTTAGTCAAGAGATCGCGGAAATATTCAAAAATGTACGGTTCTTATCACAAAAATCATAATTCCCAAATTTTTTCATTTCAAATACAAGCGCCATGCAAGATTACGCCGTAATAGTTATAAAAATCTATTTATGGAGTGTGTTATGGAAAAAGAATTAGTATCCCTGCTAAACGATTATGTTTTTAAACTTGTATTCGGCGATCAAAAAAATATCAAAAACCTTGAAAGCCTTTTAAAAACCATACTCGATCTGCCGCACGAGGAATATGCGGGACTTAAAATTGTAGACCCGTTTTTAAAGCGGCTGTGGAAAAATGACAAAATGGGCATCTTGGACGTAAAAGTACTCACCAAAAGCGAAAAGGTAATCAATGTCGAGCTTCAGGTTGAGTTTCTTAGCGTTATGCGAAAGCGTGTTGTGTATTATCTTGCAAAACTGATCGCCGAACAAATTAAAAGCGGGTTTGATTACGACAAAATACAGGAAACCATCTGCATTGTAATCTGCAACCATTCACTGGGATTTGCTTCACCGGACTATCTGAATACTTGGACAATGAACAATAAAAAGGACGGCGAACAATTTACAGATTTGATGAAAATAGTTACGATTGAATTAAGCAAAGTGCCGGAAGAAGATGACGGTAAGGCGGTCTGGCCGTTTTTGCAGTGTTTTAAATGTAAGCGCAAGGAGGACTTTGATATGTTGGCAAAGAAACACCCCGAAGTAAAAGAGATAACCACACAGGTAAAAAAGCTCTCATTTTTCGAACGGCACCGCATGATAGCGGAGACAAAAGCAATATGGAAGGTCGATCGCCGTCATTATATGACCGAAGCCCACGAAAGAGGACTTTCCGAGGGCATTGAAAAGGGTAAGGTCGAATGTGACCAACTAAGGCTTGAAAATCAGAAGAAGGAACAAGAAATCGAACGGCTTAGGGAAGAAATTACTCTTTTGAGGAACAGCCGCAAATAAAAAGGGCTTGCATCGTAATACAACGCAAACCCTTATCGTGTGAACATGGGGGTTTGCAAAGCAAAACCCCCGGTAATTTGTTAGTCTATCCAGTTCCAGCGGACTATGACTACGCCCTGCTGTCCGGCATCACCGTAATGTGTGGTTCCGACGGCGCTAGTTACAAAACCGCCAGCCTGTCCTCCAGTACCGCCACCGCCAGCACCGCGCCCATAAGTTTCTTTGGTGCCTGATATGGCGTTATCAACGCCAGCGCCGCCGACACCGCCACTATACGCATCTCCATTCTGACCGCCACCACCGGCGCCGCCGCCGCCGCCGCCGGCACCAGAATATGTATCGCCATAACCTTGTCCACCACCATTTCCATTAGTATATACACTGTTAATTTTTGTTCCGCCGCTTGAGCCGCCGTTGCCGCCTTGATAATTATAAGGTGCATCGACCGCGTCACCGCCATTTCCACCGCTCTCGGCAAAGAGATCGTTAACGCTACCAAGCCATGATTCTTCAATCGTACCGCCAACTTTAAGGTTTATGTTATTGCTTGAAAGTGTGTATGAGGCTTGATATAGCACACCGCCGGCTCCACCGCCGCCGCCACCGGCATCATTAGTTCCACTTCCGCCATTTCCACCACCGCCGACTACTAAAACTTTAGCATTTACAGGGCCTTTATTCAGTGTAAGCAAAGCAGGACCGCGTGTTGCAAATGTGTGAACCTCGTCCCAAGTGCCGTTTCCATTATTCACAAATGTAGTAACACCGCCGGTCGCATCTGCCCTTGCAGTAGTGGGTGTACCGATGTATTTTTCGGCATCTACGGAAACACTCTTGTTAGCGCTTGTATCAACTGATTTTACTTTAAAATTATAGGTGACACCATCACTCAAACCAACAATATTCGTGGTCGTTGCCGGCTTGGATACGGACACAGTTCCGGCAGCGCCACCGGCTTTCGGCTGGTATGTAATTTCAACTTTGTCGAAATCCGTATCAGTTGGGTTTGTCCAAGTAAGCCTTGCGGAAGTTGTATAGTTAGCAACTTTAAGGTTTGTAACTTGACCAGGAGCTGTTGTATCGACTGGGGTTGGTGCAGGCAGGGTTGATGCCGAACCAATGTATGTTGGCGATGTTGTGTTTCCAATGCTTTCCGTGCCGCCGCTGTGTTAAAAATCAGTGATAATGTCCCCTTAATAAATCAATAGAAATGTCCCCCTCTGGTAAGATTAGATGGGAGGCAAAGATGGCTGGCAGAATAGCGATGGGACAGAAAGATTTATTGAGGAGCAAA
>BNVA01000082.1 GCA_025997755.1 Spirochaetia bacterium
GTTTTCTGCTCGAATAATTCTTCATAGTCTTTGTAAAATAGTTTCTGGTAATTTGTGCCCATCCCCTTCCCCAAGAGATATTATAGCACTTATTACCAGTTTTTGCTCAGGGGTTGTGAATAGTAACCGCAATTCAAAGTTTAGCCAGAACCACCATGATGTACAGACGGATCGTTTATAGCTGCTAGGAAATTCTGCCAAGAATCATAAAACGATACGTATAAAAACACGCGCATAGTTTCGAAAAAGACTGTCCGCACAGAAAAGCGCACTCTGATTTTTTTGTAATTTTTGTCTGCACATTCCAAAATAGTATGAAACTGAAATGCCAGCAGGTTTAACAAAAAGAAAATTTCACAGGCGTGTTCTTTTCCGTGCCCGAAATTGTGCTTTAGGTTATAGCCGCGGTTTTTCAAAACATTATAGGGGCACGTTTTCAATTTTCCAGCGTGTCCTCGCACATTCAACAATTTGTTCCGCATTGTTTTCATTTATTTGCAGATTTGTTATCCAACTGCCTTTATATGCGGCTTTTCCGGTCTTTGTATCTTTGATTTCAAACCCAACATAGTTCACCATAAAGTTTTTCTCTTCTTTTTCCTCGTATTTGATAGGAACCCCGTTGATATACCGGTATGTATACCTCATCCGCTTCCCTTTTACGACAGGCTCTTTCACTTTTTCTTCTAATAATGAGTTTTTGACCGTTTCCGCAAGCCATTCGTGTGTCGTATGTTTGCAAGTCAGCAGAAAACTCATGTTGTTTTCCAATATTTGCCTGCAAAACGGCTCGTGCGAGTATAGAGCATCACCTAACAATATAGGGTCCAGCCACGAATATTCTTCGCCGTGCTTTTCCAGCCATCTTTTTGCCGCATTGAGTTCACAATCCTGCTTCTTTTCTCCATCACTGTTTGTTATCATTTCGCTCATCACAGGTAAAACATTGCTACAATGCGGTTTTACTATAGCTCCTGCCATTGCACTGTGATAATACGTTGTAATTCCGTCTTTTGTCTTATGCAGGCAATGCTCGCAATGTATTTTTTCCGATGAATGATACCAAAGCCCGTCTATTGCAAGTAAAACATGATGCCCTTGCCCAGCGGTAATTATCAATAATTCCTGCCGCATCTGCTATTTTAAGTGTTTCGTTGAATATTGGACTTATGTATTTTGGATCAATCCCGTCTAACAGCGTTTTGATTTGCGTGTCGCTCGGCAATCTTTCAATTTTTAACAGACTGCTTATGTTATTCCGCTTTTGTTCCTCCTGCATTGCACGCATGAATTGTAACAATGATGGAAACTGAAAGAAAAATACTCCAAAAGCCGCTTTTAGCGCATCGCTGATTTCGTATTTTTGATCATGTCCATCCCGGCTGTCGGGCACTTTTGCCCCGTATTTACCAATTTGGCTCGTAAGCCTGTTAAATATCTCCCCTTCCATCTTTCTATCTTATCATGGATTTTGAAACTTTGAATTGCTGCGAGGCAATGCGGCATGCGTAATATTGACATCGCCTGACGGCGGTGTTAATATTAATTCAAGCTCCCGCTCATTACGTGTAAGGGCTTCGCCCTTGCTCTGTAATGAAGTTTATTGTACGTGTGCGGCGCAAGGCGCCGCACTGCGGGTAACGCAAAATGGGCAGGGGCGTATAAAATTGTTTTGTAAAAAAAGGAATACAGACTATGGCTATCGAATCTATAATAGCAGTTGCTTCGCTAATTGTAGGTTTGTTTGGTATTATATGTACCATACTTTCTATAAATAGTTATAAGAAATTAAAAAAAGAAACAAAAACTATAAAATGGACAGATATACCAAATATTGCAGATTTTGTTTTTAATAAATGCAAAGAAATTTCTTTTGTGCCGGATATTATACTTGGTGTAAGTGCAAATAATTATCATTTGGCAAAATTTATTTCTGCAAAGTTTCCTAACGATCCAATAATTTTGAATGGATTTGTAATGAATAAAAAATTAAAAAGTGATAAAATACCAGAAAAATTGAAAAATGAATATTATAAGGCTGATGGAAACATTTTTAATATCTTTTTTCCAAAGGATTTATTTAAAGATTGGGACTATAAAGTATTATTGATTTCATCATTTGTAAAATTAGTAAGATATGGTGATCTTTTAAAACCAATAAAAGACTATCTAAAAGATCAAATACCTGACAAAAATGTAAAATCATTTTGTTTGGCCATAACAGAATCGGCACTTAATCATGATGTAGGTGTTGATTTTTATTGGAAAAAGATTTCTACAGATGATAAGCTATATTTACCATGGGGGGAAGCGATAAGGTAAATATGTAAACCAGAATAAAAATACGTATTAGAACATATATGTTACAAACAAATTTTATTATATTTTAATAACCCATAATAAGAAAATAAAGGCAATATAAGGTAATTCTAAAATTATGAAAAATAAACTTACAATCAGAAATATTATGCATGTATTATTTATATTAGGCATTATTTGCTTGTATTTGATTGGATCAATAGATTTTAGCACAATTACATTTGAAACATTATCTAAAAATTTTTCGGTTTCAACATTTTTATCAAATCTAATAATACCGTTAATAACATATGTTGGGTTACTAGATATATTGTACTACATAAATTTACAGATTTTATTACCAGAATTTTATTTAGATCAAAAGAAAAATATTGAACAAAAAAATAACATGGTTGATATTGCTTCCTTATTGAATTTAACTGTTGATGAAATAAGGCTTTTATTAAAACTAAATGAAAGACAATATGAAGAAACTTTACTTGTAAAAACCGGGAAAGAAAATATTTTAACAGAATATAAAAAACGAATAGATTATTTTCTATCGAACTCAAAGATCGTTATACCTGCAAATAAATTAAAAAATCCTTCCCTAAAAAACATCACATATTTTATAAATTTTATGGATATTATGCATAACACTCAATGCTATGGATATTTGGTCAAGACTATGTCTAATTATATACGTTATGAGTTAACACGATCGGATTTAGAAAAGGTTTCACATATTTTAGTGCCATATAAAGGTAACTATATGTTTGGAGATGGCGTAGCACGTGAATTAAATAAAAAAATTGTTCATGTAATTAAGGATATACAAGATTATCATTTAGATCGGCATTTTGAAGGAATTATTGACCAGAGTAATTTTAATCAGGAAAACTGTATAATTATTCATGATGTGTTATATACAGGTGCCCAAATCTTGGAAAGTTGTCAAATTTTAGATTATGAACTAAATACTATCAAAAGAGACTCTTACCATTTTCATCTTTTTACATTATGTTCACGTAATTCTAAAATCAAAGAAGAGCACGGAATTGAAATATTAAAATCCAAAAATTTCATAGTTCATTCCATAAATCAATATGATGACAAAGATATTGAGGCTATTCTAGCAAAAAACAAGTCAAATGATGGAGAGTAATTATTATGGAATGCTGTTTTTGCGGTAATCAAAGAATAAAATTATTTGAAAGTCTTGGTTTACCTTCAACAGATGCGATATTGTACGAAGATGAAAATATAATTATGACACCAGACCTTGTTCCTGTAACTTGCGGTCATTTATTAATTATTACTAAACGTCATATTAGTTGTTTTGGCGAAGCTGATAAAAATACACTTAATTCACTTAATATGGTAAAAAGATTTGTGAAAAATACTATTTTTTTTAATAGAGAGGTATTGTTTTTTGAACATGGATCTGTTATTCCACACTCCGGCGGTGGATGTATTGATCACGCACATTTACACGCTGTGCCATTATTTGATCCAATATGCATGGAGAAAATCGATAGTTTTATATCAGAAAGTGATTTTGTTCCAGATAAAAAGATCGCGGCGAATGAAAATATTTTAGCCGACTTTTATAATAAAAAACAACCTTATATATTTTATGAAATTGAAAAAGAAAAATGGGTGTATCCGGTAAAAACCCTACCAAGTCAATTTTTAAAAATGTTATTCGCACCTTATATGTCATATAGCTATAATTGGAAAATATCATATAAAACTAAAGAATCAAACGAATTTTTTTTAAAAACATTGCAATTGGCAAAGGATAATATACTGTTAATGAAGAACAAAATGGTTAATAAAGAAAATGCGCTGCCAATTAATAAACTTGTAAGGGATAACATTGTAAATATTATAAAATCGGAAGGTAGGAGAGTTGAATATTCAATTTTAAATACAGATAAATATATAAAAGAACTTAATAAAAAATTATTAGAAGAATGCAAAGAATTTATTCAAGCAAATGATAAAAAAGAGCTCGCCGACCTTCTTGAAGTAATTCTTTCTATTTCAAAAATAAAACATTTTGATATGAGCGAAATAGAAGAAATCCGTTTAAAAAAACTAGAAACGAATGGCGGATTTGAAAAAAGAATTTTTTTAGAATTTGCAGAGCAAAAGTGACAAACACCGTTTGTCCGATACATGACCGGTGCCAGGCCCCTTTATCAGGAATGAGTTATGCGTAGAAACACCTCAATTGATTTCATTAACAGTTTACAGATAGGCGATCTTCTATGCGGTAATGATATTATAAATATTGTCCATAGTAAAAATACAATTAAATTTACCACACGAAACGGCAAAGTGTTTAATGCTTCCCAGCACGATGGTTACTTAACGGTATGTGTAAAGAAAAGAAGTGAAAACCATAGACAAACGACACATACTAAAAATGACAAACAGCATATATTGAAAATGATAAACAACACATAGTTTTTTTGAAATTCCAGAATTAACCTGAATGGACAAAAGGTTAATTTATGGATCATAATCACTTTCATTCGCTGGTATCGCTTGTTATACAAGCGCGTAAAAGAATTGTTGAGTGGCTGCACCGATTTAACAATACCGCTTAAAGAATACCCAGTACGAAAAAAACTTATAATACTTTCTGAGACCGAAAGATCGGATTTGCCGACAATTCTGCGGTTTGAATGAGCGAATTCCTCGAAATTCTCTTTTCTTGAAACAACAATACCAATTGCAGCAAGAACTGTATTTTGCATCATTCTTCCGGGGATTTTTTAAGTAGTGAAATCAAAAAATTAGGTGTATACGCATTAATATCAACTTCAAAGGTATTTATAATATGCTTCTGTGCTTTATTATTAATTATTTTTTGCGCCTTGCAAATATTATCTTGTACCCTTTTTAGATAATCAAGTGAAATAGCATTCTCAATAGAGCGGTTACGATTTTCAATTCTGCCGCGAAGTCCCTCTGCGGGAACCTCATCAATCCATATTATTTCCTTAGGCGCACCTATTTGTTTGATTAAGTAAAAAAACAACTTTTTATATATTGAAAATTCACCTGCATTAAGTGTAGTCAATGCAAAAGCATAATCGTTAATTAACGAAAAATCTGTAATCGTATTATCACCTGTTATTTTCTTTATTTGATAATAATGTTGAATGGTAAAAGCAATTTCCGTTTCAAACGCAAAACGTTTGGGGTCTGCGTAAAAATCCGATAGACTCGCAATGCCATCAAAGTTTTCAAACACACAATTATACCCTGCGGCCCCGAACGCTTTTGCAATCGTTGATTTGCCGGAAGCAATATTACCGCATATTTCTATACGTTTAACCGCCACCATTACTCCCAACCTTCAACTCATTTAATTGCCGGATAAAATAGGATAATTTCAACTCTAATTCGTCAATACGGGTTTGATTAACAGGTTTTTGAGTTTTTTCAATCGCCAATTCGTTTTGACATAATATTATTTTATTTGTTAGCTCTATTTGCTTTGATAGGGCGTCAATTTCTTCATCGTATTTTATAATCTGTTTTTGGTAATCGGCCCTTTCACGTTGAATATTATAATACGCCGACATTGCTGGAAACAATAATCCCGCCACAGAAATAAAAATGACAAGCCATTGTATCGTTTGTTGTCTCTTTTGATTTTTAAGATTTTTTTCTAATCGTTCGTATTGTGAAGCCTTAACAATTATATCTGATGAGCTATTATTTTCCAATGCCCTATGTGTATAAGAGAAAACATCACGATTTTCAAAATCGCCATCAGAAAATTTCTTTTGGGGAGCATCTGTACCAGAAGTAATAGTGCCATCCCAGCTTTTATTAGGGCTAATTTTTGTGAATTCCATTGCTATTAACGCATCACCGGCAAATAACTCATATTCGTTATTTGTAAGGTTATGTAATGGAATAGATAATCTTCCGATAAATCCCGGGTCTACAATAGGGCCTGTTCCAAGCAATAAACCTTTGTATACGAAATTCACTTTCAAGTTAAATCTGGCCACAATATAATGCGGCATCCTGAACATAGGCTCCAAAGTAATATATGTAATAGAATTCGGCATAAGGGTTAATCTTGATATCCTCTTTAATTTTCCAATATCCTTATCATTTACTTTTTTACCTTCTGCAACAATGTAAGCGTCGCTTTTTTTGATATTATTGTTTTTATCATAATACCAATACCTCACCTTTCCTTCCAATTTTACGTCATACGTTACGCCATCCACCTGCTTGTCACAAAAAGGCTCAAGCATCCCAATTTGATTGGCATAGCTTATTACATCTGCGCCATTTAGCAAGGCCGGCGCAATATTATTAAATGGGTCTTTGCTGCTATATTTTTCATACTTCTCTTTCGCCGATAATGTACTCACATCTTCTACGGCAGCAGTGAAAGGTAAGTTTTCCTTCGTCATATTATTTCCCTCCCAAATTCGTTGGATGTAAAGTTAAAGCATCATCGCCATGAAAATCAATTTTGCAACCTATTTGCGCAGCAATCTCCAATAGAATTTTGGACCTGTCCAAATGAGGAATATAATCTAAATGGTTTAGCACAACAACATTAGGACGATTACATTCAATGCTTCTCCTTACAATTTCCGCATCAAAACGCGCCACACGGCGAATTCGTTTCGTACATGAAGTGTATTCAATCAAATCTACGTTTTGCTCCGACTCCGAGCTTACAATTTTCCAATCAATTTCGTTTGGTAACGGTCCCGAGTTGCCGGAAACACGAATAGGAAACGCGCGAATAACCATAACGATATTTTCAACATCGAACGGACTTAACCCCGTCTCGGAAAGAAAACCTGCCGCAGAGGTATCGCGGGCTGTAACATAAGGATAATCCCTTGAATGCAGCAAAGACAAACCGTAACCTTGCGTGCCTTCAATAATAATTTTTTCCTGCTTATCGCAAGCTCGCCGCATTACACTTTTTGTATCTGTAATATATTTTCTTATTTCCTTGCAGTTTTTTGCAAGGATGCCGCCGCCTTTCCTAAGAATACGTTCCATTACCGCCGCGCCCGTTCCGCTGTTTGTTGAACCGATAGTCTGCCGCAAGCCGGAATCAGATTCGGCTTTCTTATGCCCTTCCGTAACCATTACGGCATTTTCATCGATTAATAATCTATCTTCGGAAAGCCCAACCGCTTTTATTTCGTCTTTTAGAATTGTCAAATCGATATATGAACCCGCAGGCAGAATAGCGTTTACCTGCGGTTCAGTACTTCCCGTTGGTAAAATTCTTAGGATAAATTTTTTACCTTCCTTATAGACCGTATGCCCCGAGTTCGCACCGCCAATGCGCACACAATATTTTGCCTTTTCACGAACTGCAAAAAAGTGAGCAACCTTACCTTTGCCCTCGGAACCGAATTGACCGCCAAAAATAATTGTTACCGACATACTATATCCTTATAATTTTCTTCGAAAGATTCGAAGAAGTCTTTATACGTTTTATTGTTATTAAGCCTATTGCAATTTGAAAAGAATGAAAACATCGATATATCAAGCTCCGACTCATTTCCTATTATCTCTTTAAATTCATCCCGCGAGCAATTTGAATTTGTTCTTTTATTGTAGTGTTTGTGTGCGTTGGTAAAGTTTACGTCAATATAGATTAAAACAAACCGCTCACCAAAATGTTGTTTCAGCGTTTCGTAATCCAATTGATGCCTTAACCCGTCAATAGCATAATTGTTTTCAGGCATGGCTTCAATCCGCTCAATCATAGCAAGCGACAACCCTTTTTGTTTTTCATCGTCGCGGGCTATTTCCGCGCCAAGCGTTTGCAAAGTTTTACGGTCGTCGCCGCATTTATATATTTCACAAATAATTCGACTGTATCTAAGTGTCTTGAATCCATACTTGAATTTCAAATATTCCGCCAACGTTGTTTTCCCGGCCCCGATAGTACCCGTTAAACCTAGAACAATCGGCTTTTCAGGTTTACCCGCAACGCTTGGAACAATCAAATAATTCTCTTTGTCGTTTCCCAACGCCACATACTGTCCGTTTATATAAAACAGCCCAACCAATGCCGATGCGATAGCGTCAAGCTCATCGTGCTTGACTGTTTGAGAAGAAAAATAGTCTCCAACAATTCCAAAATTTTTATAACTGTTTTTAAGATGCTGTAATCCGTTTTGTTTGCGCCTAATACTTAAGATATCCTGTGCAACGCCGGGATAGCTTTCAATCACTTCAATACCTACATCACGAATTTTTTTTGCCAATCGCATTCCACGCGTCGTCAAATTCACCATCGAGGGTATAAGACAAGGGTAAACACCTATTCCAAACGCCGATAATAGCCGCTCACAATAGCGTGTTATGCCATATTTTTTACATTCACAAGTTTCTTTTGCGCAGCACCGTCCCGCCGGATAAGACAGCGGAGAATCGATTGGCAAAAAAAATTCGTGATGTAGGTATTGAAGTGATTGAAAGCTATCCCGGCGTTGCACAGGATATCTTAAGTATTAGGCGCAAACAAAACGGAT
>BNVA01000083.1 GCA_025997755.1 Spirochaetia bacterium
TTTCAACGGTAAATGCGAATTTAGCGCCGCTTCACCGTTACTACGCTCTGCGCAAACGGGCTTTAGGGCTGGAAAATTTACGCCACTGGGATGTTTATGCCCCGATTGTGCCAAAGGCAGCAAAAAACACAAGCTGGGACGAGGCGGTATCCTTGATAGCAGATGCGCTTGCTCCGCTTGGAAGTGAATATGTCGGCACATTGCGCAATGGGCTTTTGGGAGGCTGGGCTGATCGCTACGAGAACAAGGGTAAGCGGAGCGGGGCTTTTTCGTCGGGCTGTTATTCAAGTGATCCCTATATTTTGATGAACTACAAAGAGGACTCCGTGCGTGATATTTTTACGCTGGCGCACGAAGGCGGGCACTCGATGCACTCATGGTATTCGGCGCGGAATAATCCTTTTATGCAGTACAGCTACACAATTTTTGAGGCGGAGGTAGCGAGTACATTTAACGAGGAATTGCTCTACCGCCATCTGTTAAAAAATGCCGCCGGTAGGGAATTAAAGCGCTATATCGTGAACAAACGGCTTGACGACATACTGGCGACACTATACCGTCAAACTATGTTCGCGGAATATGAGAAGCGGACACACGAGCTTGAAGAGGCAGGTACGCCGCTTACCGTGGATGTTCTGCGATCCGAATACCGCGCCCTTATGCAAAAATACTTCGGCTCCGGTATGGTTTTGGAGGATACAAGCGATATGGAAGGCTTGCGTATTCCGCACTTTTACCGCGCTTTCTATGTTTACAAGTATTCGACAGGCATTTCGGCATCGCTGGCTCTTGCAGAAAGGGTTCTACAAGGCGGCGCTGCTGAGCGTGATGATTATTTTAAATTTTTACGCTCAGGCGGATCGCGCTTCCCCATCGAAAGTCTTAAAATTGCCGGTGTGGATATGTCAAAACCCGCTCCTATAGCCGCCGCCTGTGCTTTATTTGACAAACTCGTTACCGAATTGGAAGGTTTGCTATAGTGAGTAGTGAGTAGTGAGTAGTGAGTAGTGAGTAGTGAGTAGTGAGTAGTGAGTAGTGAGTAGTGAGTAGTGAGACTATGGGGGTTAATGTGATTTTGTCAAGGTGTCTGTACTTAGTTTTTAAATCGAAAAAATCACTACTCCTTACTCCTTACTCCTTACTCCTTAGAAATTCCTTACTCCTTATTTTCCTCTTTCCCACTAAAATTTTTTCTCTTGGTAACGCGCAATCTAATTGGATGATGCCTGTTCCGCAATCTATTATTCAGGAGGAGCCGAATTATATTTCAGCATTTGAGGAAGTAAACCCGCTTGAGATCAGAAGTTCCGCGATGAATCCCCTTGCGCCGGATGTTGTGCTTACAAAAAATGACAGAGGGCGACAAGTTGTGGAATCTTTGTCAAAGGCTTATCCAAAAATTATAAAAGATTTTGCATTTATAGACGGCGATTGGGCGGTTAAATTACGCGGCAACTGGTATTACTATGCAGACGGCAAATTTTTGCCGGAAACGGCGCGCGAGTCTGCCGCAAAGTACAGTCCCCAGCCGTTCTACCCATATCCTAAAAAATTACCGGCATGGGAACCTCCCAGTATTGAGGATGCGGCGCGTATGATTGCAGCATCAAAACAGAGGCGCAGCGGAGCGGTATCAAACCGTTCGTTGTTTTTTTTTGACGAACTCTGGAATATCCGCAGCCGCGCCGAGGCATGGGATCAGGTTAAATCCATACATTTCCTTGGGCAGGAGATCCTTGTTCACCACGTGATTCTTGAGGAACTTGCCCTTGTCGAACAGCTTATCAACAAGGCTGCGAAAACCGACAAGGAAGTTAAACTTTGGCTGTCCAACATTGATTCGATAACCTCATGGAATTGGAGAAATATTGCGGACGTTCAAAGCCGGAGCAATCACGCCTACGGAATTGCTATAGACCTAGTAAGCAGAAATCCCAAAAAACTGGAAACCTACTGGCTTTGGACTTTGCAGAATAATATCGACTTTTGGGATGTACCGTATTCAAAACGAATCCACCCGCCGGACGCTGTTATCGAGGCGTTTGAGGCTTACGGCTTTATCTGGGGCGGCAAGTGGTCATTTTACGATACCATGCACTTTGAATACCGTCCAGAAATCCTGCTTCTTAACAATATCCCCCTTACCGGCGAGTATTGATTTTGTCATGCTAAACAAAACGGTTGGATAAAGAAAATCACGAATATTTTAATTTTTTAGAAAACATAAAAGCGCTATGCGTAAAAACGCCGTTTGTTTTTTATGAAAATCCCGATAGTTGTATGCTTTGGCACTATTGCCTCTTATTACGGTCTCGTGCCTTTTTTTAACGCAGGAAAGGCGGCGGAAGCTCTTATTTTTTCTGCCATTATCTTTGCCTTGTCAGGAGCGGCGTTTTGTGTTGCCGGTAAAAGGGGTAGGGGGGATGGCGGCCTTCTAAACTCTTATCCTGTACAATGGGGGCAAAATTATGTACCTCATAATTTTGAGCCTCTCTCCCCCCTACGCTCCAAAGGTTGCTTCGCAATGCTTTTACGCTGCCCCCGTGCGATCCTGCTAATATGTTTTGCAGCCGGTTTTACGCTTGGCTTGTTTTGCCGCATACAAGCCAACCGGCAGAGTCTTGTTAGTTTAGGACAAGCTGCGGAGCAAATTACCGCCGTTTCAGGGCTTCTTCTCGACGATCCTAGAACCACATCAACAGGCAGGGGAATGGGTACCATGGATTTACATTTTGTTACAGGCAGTGGCAGGGTTCAAACTTCCGCCAAAGGCAAGACATTAGTCTTTTTTACCGAAGGCAGCCTTCCGCGTCTTAGAGAATTCGGCAGGGGAAGCGAAGTTTTTGTAGAAGGAAATTTCATCATAAGGGAGGATGGCGGCGGCGGTACGCCAATGTTCCGCGCCGTATCCGTACACATCGCACGCGGCGGCGGCTCCATAGATCAGCTTAGGACACGATGCCGCCTTGCGCTTATCGACACATTCGGCAAAGCGGGAAAATGGGGAGGGCTTGCCCTTGCCCTCTTAATCGGCATAAGGGACAACCTCGATACCGAGCTTGCCCGTCAATATCAGCTTGCAGGCTGCTCGTACATTCTTGCGCTGTCCGGTATGCACTTGGCGATAGTTTCATCGCTTATAGCTTTTTTGTTGAAGCGTCCGCTTGGTTTAAAAGCCGCCGCAGCTTTGGGAGCGGTTTTTGTTTTACTCTATGTTTTTCTTGTGGGGGCGCAGCCTTCGCTTACGCGGGCGGCGATCATGTACATAATCGGCAGTGCGGCAATTATCGGCGCTTTTCCGTCAAATCCGGCGCTGCTTCTTGCCATGTCATTCATCTTTCAGATCGTCTTTCAAAGTGAATCGGGAGACAGCATTTCTTTTTTGCTTTCGTATCTCGCCCTTGCCGGTATACTAAGCGTAGGACAGTCATTCGCGTTCTTCCTAAAAGGCAAACTGCCGGACATTATAGCCTCGCCGCTTTCCGCGTCTTTGGGCGCGTTTTTTGCAACCATGGCGGTAAGTTTTTATTTTTTTGGTACGGTTTCCCTTGCCGGAATTGCCGCCGGACTTTTGATGGTACCGCTTACAACGGTTTTTATGATAGGCGCTATTGCCCGTCTTGCATCAACCTTTGTCCTGCCTTTTTTAAATCCGGTTTTAGATTACGCGCTTTCCGTTGTTTATCGTATACTTGAAAAAATCGCATACACTGCGGGAAAATTTCCGCCTGTTGTTATGCCGCCTAACGCGCTTGTTTTGATTGTGTCGATTTTTTTACCTATAGTCATTTTGGCTGCTCATCAGTATATTGTTATTAAAAGGTATAGCATTGAACGATTTGATTAACTACAACTCGCCTTCTTCCATAAAAACATTTCTTGAAAGCCGCAGCCTTAATTTTCAAAAAAAGTTCGGACAGAATTTTTTAATAAATCAGGATGCGCGGAAACTTTTGTTAGATGCGCTGATGATCAAAGAAGGAGATACGGTTTGGGAGATAGGAGCGGGGCTTGGCGCTATGACAGCCGGTCTTTTAAAAAGAGGCGCTTTTGTAAGCGCTTTTGAGATTGACAGGGGCTATTGTGAAGCGTTACGCGAATTCTTCGGCGGTAATAAAAACTTTTGTCTTGTGGAAGGCGATGTACTAAAAACATCGCATAACGAAATTGTCCGTACCAAAATACCATCCTGTAATTTTTTTTTATTAGGCAATCTGCCTTACAATATTGCCGCCTCGGTAATTGCCGGGTTTATTGAAAATAAAATATTTTTTAAGCGTATAGTGATCACCGTGCAAAAAGAAGTTGCCGCCCGTATGCAGGCTAAACCAAAAGAAAAAGATTATTCCTCACTGTCGGTGTTATGCGCAACCGCATATAATGTCCGGCGTCTTTCAGTCTTTAAAGGCGAATATTTTTATCCTATTCCGAATGTTGATTCTGCCGGAGTCTGCTTTGAGCTTAAAGAGAATTTTAATCAGGATGAATATCCAAAAATGTTTTATCCCCTTGTGCGTTCATCCTTTGCATCCCGCAGAAAAACAATTAAAAACAATTTAATTATGTTTTTAAAGAATAAGAACCAGATTGTAAATTCTTCCGGTGCAGAGGATATTTGTTTTAAGGCGTTAGAAGAAAGCGGCATAGCGCCTAACGAACGTGCCGAGAATCTGTCGTTAGATGATTTTAAGCGTTTAGCTTTATCTATCGAGAGTATCTTCGCCTTAAAATAAACCCAGCGACGGTCCCGGTCCTCCCGACTTGGCGCTGTTTTCCGCATCGTCAAGCGATAAAATCAACTGCTGTATCGAATCCAGCGCCGCAGTAATCTCAATGGAAGAAGCCTTTAGTTTTACGGAGTTTTGATTCATAGACTCAAGATCGTTTGTTAATTGCATCGTGGAATTTGATATACCGTATTGCGTCTGTATAATATCGGTAAAATTCGATTCCGCAACGCTGACGCCTTCTGTCATCTGCTCCATAACGGCATCGGTCTTGTTGGAAAGATCCATTGATGTTTTTATCTGTTTTATAATATTCTTTATGTTGCTGGAAATAACGTTTGCATTTTCCGATGTGGTACTGGCAAGAGATCGTATCTCACTGGCAACAACGGAAAAACCTTTGCCGGATTCACCGGCGTGCGCCGCTTCTATCGCGGCGTTCATTGCCAAAAGATTTGTAGATGCAGCTACATCTTCTATAACATCCGTAATGCCCGCAATTTCGTTTGTAGTCTGTTCAACTTCGGCAAATGCCTTTAACATAGCCTGCATATCTTTTTTTGCTCTTCCTGTAGATTTCCCTAACTCTTCTATATCGTGTTTTTTCTGTTCCGACGTATTTGTTAAATTTTGAATCTGATCGATTAAGGCTCTTACTTTTACACTGGATTGATCCAGCACCTCACCCTGCCGGGTTGTAACACCTATATAATTTGAAACCTGCGCATGAAGTTTCTGTAAAGTTTCTTTTGATTTTTCAACTTCAAAGATCAAATGGTTTGCCAAATCGACAGCTTCTTTTTTAACCGTATCGTCCGAAATAATTTTTGCTTTAAGAAAATGATGACAGTTTTCTTTTTTGTTAAATCCGTTAAAAATGGCATTAGCCATTCCCAGACAGGTGCCGTAACCGCACGCGGAGCAGTTAAACATATCCTCCGGTCTGAATTTATGCATAGACGTAAAGACAGACTGTAATTCTGCATAGCTTGGAATTTTTATCTGTTTGTGTATTTTTTCAAGGTTTTTATATGAACGCTTGTATATATCTTCTTTCCAATATTTTTTTACCGCGCGTTTAAGGCGTCCGCCGCCTAAGGTTTTTTTATTTTTCTCTATGTGCGCCGCGCTCCTTTTTGCTATCTTTGCTTCCAGTCTGTCAATAGGCTCGTGGTAGTTGCCTGTACCGGGACCGCCGTTGCAGCCCGCCTCACAGTTAAGACAATCAACAATAAAAGGAGCGCTGCCTTCTTTTAGCATTTCGGGCAGCTCATTAAGGTAGCGATATATAATTTCCGTGCCTTCGATTTTTCGTATCTTAGGAACTACAGCCGGAGCATCGCGGGCTACCGTATCGCGCAAGCCGCCGGGTGTTGAAAAAAGTACGGCTCTTTCCGCCTGCGGCCCCTCGTACTCAACAGACGAAAAAGATGCGATAGATTTTTTTTCGTCTGCCAATTTTTCTTTTAGCCTTAACAAAGTAACATTGTAATGAACAAGTCCTGTTTCCTCGAATTCTCTTTTTTTTGCCGCGCAGGGCGAGATAGCGGCGATTTTTGCCTTTGAGTATTTAGGAAAGAAATGTTTTATCATAGCCGCCGTATGCAACATAGGACTATGCGCCGGTGCAAGCCACTGTAAAAGCTCCGGTTTGTAAATTTCACAGTATGTAACAATGGCGGCGCAGGGCTGCGCAATTATAACCGGCGGTTTATTTTTCTCCGCATGGTTAAGGTAAGACTTAACCGTTAATTCCGCACCGAACGAAACATCAAAATTTGCCTTAACGCCTTTTGATTTTAAGTAGCCGTTTAACTTTAGTATGTCACCAAAAACAGCGGCCGCTGCCGGCGCTACTATTGTTACTATTTCCTGTCCGGCGGCTAGGTCGTTAAAAAACTGTTCCGTATCGTCGTTATACGATCTGGCATTTTTGGTACACGCAGGGATACAACGCCCGCAGCCTAAACAAAGTTTGTCAACAACAGAAACAATATCGCCTGAAGCGTCAATACACATTTTTACAGGACAAACGGTTACACAACTGTGGCAGTTGTTACATTTACTTTTATCAACGGTTATTAGTTGATCCATGATAATACCTCCTAACTCTGCGGTGTTAATTTTTCTAGTAACGCGAGTATATCATTTTTTTTCAACAAAACTGCATATTTTCTTGCACTTGCACCAAGGCTGTCAGGTTCATCGGGGTTTGCTCCGGCTTTTAATAACAATCTTATAGACTCAATGTCGTTTAACCCTACGGCAATAATAAGCGCCGACTGACCATCCTTGTTCTTTATATTTAAATTTGCTCCGACTTTTATCAAGTAGCTGATAATATCGCTGTACTTTCCTAAAGATGCGTCAATAATCGCCGAATTGCCTCTGTCGCGCGAAATTGAATTTACACCGGCATTTTCTTTGATCAAAAATTTTATCATATCCAGATTTCCAGCGCGGGCGGCAAGGCAGAGCATGGGTACGCCGTTTTTGTTGTAATCGTTAGCGTGAAAACCGGATTGAATAAACAAAGCAGCAATTTCTACCGTTCCTTCGCTCACAATTTGGGCAAACGATTCTATTCCAAGCGGTATACCCTTAGCCATAATTGATTTTTTTGCCTGTTCCCGTGCCTCTTTACCGGTAAAATCTTCAATTTCTTTCTTAAAAAAATCTGAAACAGCCTTGCCCTTATCAAAAATGACGGAATTGTCTTTTAATAACTCAGGCGGCGTTAGGTTGTTGGGAGAAAAATATGCTATCTTTATCCCGCGCCCTGCGGCAAAACCCGCAAGAAAATCCGCACAATCCGGCACGGCGGAAAAAAATGCCGCAATATGCGTGGAATTTTTTAACGTTTCAAGAGCGCCGCCGTTTCCGCTTAACAGACCGGAAACTTCAAGCATTTCCGCATCGAATTCGCCGGAAGACACTTTTACCTTCTTAAAAGAATTGCAGAGTGTTTCCGCCTGTTTGGCACTTTCCTTGTCGTATATTACTACGATCTTCAATTTATCTTTGGTTTTCCTTTCTGCGTTTTTCCTCGTATGCTTTGATAAGCTCGTCGGAGATACCCTGCGGAACTTTGCCGTATTTTTGAAATTCCATCGTAAACTCAGCCTTGCCCTGTGTCATTCCGCGTAACGCGGTAGAGTAGCCGAACATTTCGCTTAGCGGTACTTCAGCCTCCACGCGGCTAAATGTGCCGTCCTCCGTTGATGCCGAGATTATTCCGCGCCTCTGGTTTATGCTTGCAAAAATATTGCCCTGGAACTCCGTGGGTCCCTCCACCGAAACCTTCATTATCGGCTCCAAGATACACGGTTTTGCCTTGTTGTACGCCTCGCGGAACGCTCCTAAAGCCGCCTGTTGGAAGGCAATATCCGATGAGTCTACCGGATGAGACTGACCGTCGTTTATGCAGCAGCGGACATTCACTATAGGGAAGCCGATAAGCGTTCCCTTTTGAATTGCCTGTTTAAAGCCCTTATCGCAGCTTGGTATGAACTCGTTGGGTATAGAGCCGCCCTTAATACTATCGACAAACTCGTAATCACCACCGGGGAAAGGCTCCATGTAACCCGCGACACGACCGTATTGACCCGAACCGCCGGTTTGCTTTTTGTGGGTATAGTTGAATTCCGCCCTCTGTGTAATTGCCTCGCGGTAAGCTACCTGTGGCATACCGGTATCCACCTCACACTGATACTCGCGGTGCATACGCTCAACATAAACATCAAGGTGAAGCTCGCCCATTCCTTTTATGATGGTCTGATTCGATTCCGGGTCTACAAAGGTTTGGAAAGTTGGGTCTTCTTTGGTAAAACGCCCCAGAGCCTTAGCCATCTGATCGGCGGATTTCTTGTCTTTTGGGGTTATGGCAAGAGAAATTACAGGCTCCGGTACGAACATCGACGACATAGCATAGTTCAGCCCCGTACCGCAAAATGTATCGCCGGAAGCGCAGTCAACCCCGAAAAGCGCCACAATGTCGCCGGGTGCGCCCTCGTTTATATCTTCCATGCTGTTCGCGTGCATACGAACAAGCCGCCCAACCTTAAACTT